>DATIZR010000065.1 GCA_035516965.1 Nitrospirota bacterium | reverse complement strand
ATCCGTCCTGTCCATCAGCAGGCGGACCTGCGGAAAGCGCCATGACAAGTTGAAAGAGGTCCTGCATCAGGACTTTTCCGATTTCAGCGGCCTTGAAAAGGAACTGACCGGCTACAACGCGGGGTTCTTCTGCATGGGCGTATCTTCCCTCGGCATGACGGAAGAAACGTACCGGCACCTCACCTACGACCTCACGGTGGCCCTGGCCCGCCCGCTCTCCCGCTTGGATCCGGACATGACGATCTGCTATGTGTCCGGCATGGGCACGGACAGCAGCGAAAAAGGACGCGTCATGTGGGCGCGGATCAAAGGAAAGACCGAGAACGACCTGATGCAGCTCCCCTTCCGCGCGGCCTATATGTTCCGTCCCGGCTTTATCCGCCCGACAAAGGGTCTGCAGAACACGCATGCGTTCTATCGCGTGCTCGATCCGCTCTTTCCTCTCGGGAAATGGTTGTTTCCGAACGCCGTCCTGACCCTCAAAGAGATCGGCCTGGCCATGATCAACTGCGTCGAGCGCGGTCCTGACAAGCGCGTGCTTGACGTGCCTGACATCGCGAGGCTGGCCCGGCAGGAGTAAATTTTTTACGATCGCGCGCGGCGGTTGAGGATCGCGAAGGGTTTGAACAACCAGATCAAAGGCAGGAAGAGAGACGCAGCACGGCCGCGGCCGCTACGCCAACCGGGAAACGAGTTACCTGTTCCGGCGGATGGAGCCCTGCGAGGGTCCGGCAATCATCACTGCCAACAGCAAGAGTATCATCGACGCCGCATTCCCGAGGCATTGCATGACGACACCTGGTTCCCGCCGTCCGGACAACGAGCAGCGCGTGCCGATCGGGATAGGGTACTTTGCAGCCGCCGGGAGCGGATGTACGATCGCCGCATGCCTGCAGAGCTTCACATTGCCGGTAGAAATATGTGCCGGTGCGGTGTCTTCACCTGTTTGTCGAGGGGAGCATGAACCGCGGCACGCAAAGGGTAGCGTTCGAGCCCAGCGACATACACGCTGTGCCGACAACAGTCGAGGATCACGTTCGGGATCTGATCGAGCAGATCCTCTTCACGAGCCCCGGCGAACGGGTGGACCGTCCGGACTTCGGTTGATGCCATTTGACGGGGAACTTCATAGAGAAAGGTCTTGCGGTTGACAATAACGTCGCGGGGCTGTTGTTGTGAACCTATAGGGCCCAAGCTCTCCCTTTGACTGCATCCTTTCGGTGTATCTGTTGCACCTGTTGCGCAGCGAAGAGACGCCGGGAAATGAAACAGACGCGGCGACCACAAAGCGATCCTGAGGCGGGAGGTCTTACCGGAATTCCGGGGTCAGTCCATAATGTTGACTTGAGCCTTTTTCCTGAAAAAGCGATCGGGACAGCTTGGGGGACGTTGCCTCGCTCTACTTGCAGCGTCCCCCCATAGTAGCCGGCCCTATGCCGCCTTGCGGGCGATGGCTTCCTTCCGGCTGACCGTCATCTCCATCATCTTCTCTGCCTTGCCTCCCTTGGGAGTAATGAACATCTCAAACTCCTGGGTATTGTCATCCTTGATCTTCGTCACACTGCGCCACACGCTGGGGCCTCTGACAGGGTCGTCGTAGCTGCATTTCTGCGTAATGGTCCTGCCGTCCGCGCTTGCAGTCCCCTCGAAGAAGTAGATGGCAGTGCTCATCGAATCGATCCAGATCGACTCATATTTCTTCGTATGGTTGTTGTATCCCAGGATATTGATGCCGGTGAAAGGTTGTCCCATCATATCCCCGGTATACTCCTGCCGCAGGTAATGGCCGTCAAGGATCAGCTTCTGCTCGCACGTGCCGGTCGATACCACCGGCGGCTTGTCGGGCTCCATCCACCCCCTGCTCCTGGTTGTCCAGCTTCCCTCGAGTTTTGCCAGCAATTTATGGGGTTCGCCCGGAGTTCCCACTTTCTTGTATATCTCCATGATCTTCTGCATGTCCATTTTGGTCTCTTTCTTTGCCATGGCAGTTCTCCTTTGCGAAAACATTGTGATCTCTCTTCTCACAATTCAATGAAAGCGCGTTTCTCTCCCGATGTCAAGTTTGGGGTTTCCAGCAGGTCATACTTTAGAATTGACATTCGGCCGCTTCAATAACACAGCGGGGACCGTCCTGAATCATTTCCAATACACGCCCGTGAAAAGAGAACTTTCCTTATTCTCGATTTTAAGCGTGCCGGCGTTTCTTTAGCGTCATGCATGGCTGCCTGAATATGTTCCCATAATGGCGATAACCAGGCAGCGTCCCGACTATCAGCGGCACGTCTCTCCCATGCAATAATAAAGGCCCGGAAATCCCCGGGCCTTCTTGCTTACAATTACGGTTTACCTGCCTGTCAGGCAGCAGCCTGCGGTTTCGCGATCGGCGGCGGAGCCAATTCACGGTAATTGGGAACGTTCAAAGATTCGAGGAAGCGCTGCATTTCTTCGGGATCAAGGGATCCGGCCGGTACTTTGACATCCGGATAGCAGGCAGTCAGCACCGTCTGGACAAGGTCCCGTGCGCTGAACTCCAGGATCTCCCGGACAGCCTCGGGAGACGCGTCCTCGATCAAGAGGGCATTCTCCTGATACCAGCCGTCGCCGTGTCCGCCTGTCGAATCGCAGGGGCTGACGGCGTTCTTCGTCACGATCCCCCGCTGGAGGGCAAAGTGGGAGACATCGGCCCGTAGCAGCTGAAGGCCCTTGAATGCCGGGTTGGAGCAGATCCCGGTCTTTCCCCAGCAGATGGGGTCGAACCTGGGCATGCTGATGCCGCTGGAGAAGATGTAGCTCCCGGGGCGGTGTTCGGACTCGTGAATCGTGATGGAGAAGAAATCGTTCTTGTACTCCCATGAGGCGACGGCGCTGGTATCCATACTATGCTCCCTCCTTGGCACGGCTGATAGAGGACCGATGGGGTCCTGTTTAAACCGAGTATAGCCCAAGTCCCTGCCGGGTGCAAGGAAAAAAGAATAAATCTAAGCTGAAGTTTCAACTTGATATCTCCTCATAATCGCGTTGGGGGCACAGAGAGGGACGCCTTGCTTGGGCACGCAAGAAAGGCGGAGCAGAAGGGAACCATGAAGGAACGCCGGGGATGAAGAGCTCCTTGTCCTTCCCGGGCCGCGTGGAACTTTCTTTCCGATTGGTATATAATAGGGCTTGCTGTTCCCGAAGACTCTGAAAGGTGCGTGAAGGGGAGGCGTCTATGGCCATGCCGGAACTGGCACTGCGCGAGATCGTGGGGAAAACCATCAAGGCCGTGGTGTGCGATGCGAACATGCTCTACGGGTCGAAACGGCGGTTCTTCCTGGTCTTCACCGACGGGTCCTACCTCGAATTCTTCGGCGATGACGTCCACTGCGCGGACGGCATCAATTGGGGCGGAGGCGATGGCGAGTGGTACAGCAAACGGTTCAGCATCCCGGCCAAGGTCATCGGCAATCTGTCTCCCTAAGAACGTTCAGAGGTCCCCTGCATGGGTGCTTCCCGCCCGCCCCTGCGAGGCGCCGGCCGGCTCGTAATAGCACGTCTTGTTCCTGCCGCCGGTCTTTACCGTAGACAATCCCTTGTCAGCCCTGTCGAGCAGCTCGCTCACGCTCTGTTAGTAATAAACACGTTGCGCGGCATCCTGAAATTCAGGTTGACTTCCACGAACTCCGCGCCGGTCTGCCGAAAAGGGAGCAGCACGATCTGAGCGTTCTTCAGCGTCAGTTCCGCAGCGGGCAGATCAGGGTAGAGTTTTTTCGGAGCGATTTTCGCCAGCGCAGCCTTGAGTCCGTTCGCGGCCTCCTGCGCCCGGAGGGAGACGGCTGCGAAGGACTGCCTGCCGGTCCAGATGCGTTTTTCGTCATTCACGACTTGGGGCTGGTCGATGGTGAGGAGCGTGGCGATCCGCAAAAAATAATCGGGGCTCGTCTTGAACGCGGGGAACCAGAAAAACAGCTCCTGCCGCTCCCACTCCGGTTTGATCGCCTTCGGCAGGTTGACGGCCCGCGCAAAATCGCCGTATGTGCGGAGATCGATTACCTTCGTGCCGACCGAGATCCTCCAGAAGGGAGCGTAGAACAGCCCCTCATCCCCGCCGGGAGCGATGATGCATTCGACCCTCCGGAGGGCCCCGCCGGACACTTCCCAGACGGAAACGCAGTTGCCGCAGATGAAGATGGCGCTTTCGTTTTCGCCGGTCAGCTGCCAGCCGCATTCGGGACAGAGCGTGGAAAGGAATTCCACGCTCCAGTCGGCCCGCGTTGCCGCCGTCCTGAGCGCTTCCGCGATCGCCGGCGTGCGCGCGGACAACGGTCTTTTCAGCACGGCATCATAGATCGTCCCGTCCCGATCATAAACAGGCGCGTAGATCATGCTGGCGGTCCTGCCGACAAAGGCATGGTGGAGCATGTTCGCGTCGCCGCCGGCATGACCTTCAACGAGGGTGAACGCATCGCTTATCGGGACGTTGGTGGGAAGAAACCTGCCGGCTGCATCGGGCGAGAGGAACCGCAGCGTCAGGACCTGGGTGCGGAACCCGAGAGTGGCCGGGAACGATCCTGAACCGAAGGCCAGGGACGTCTGGTCCATATATTTGCCCGAGACCTCGAAGGGCACAACCGTGTACGCCAGGCCCTTGAACCTCCAGTAGGGGACATAGAATATCTCCCCCTGGACGTCTTCGGCGGGCGGGATGGTGAATCTGAAGAAGTCCCGGCCGGACAGGAACAATTTCACCCTGCAGTAGGCGCAGCAGAACATGCGATCATCCTCGAGCAGGGTGATCGGCGCGCCGCACTGGGGGCATTCGTGCCGGATCAGCAAGCCGTTGTCAGAGCTTTTCTCCACAGTGATTGCAGTAGGTGGCGTCCTTCAGGTTCTCGGTCCCGCAGTGCGGACATTTCCGCGGTGCGGGCTTCTGGTCAACGGCCGCCCCGCACCGGAGACAGAATTTCGCAGTCGGCGGGAGGTCCGTTCCGCACGCGCCGCACTGCTGAACGACCATGAGTTGATGACCGCAGGCCGCGCAGAACTTTGCATCTGCCGCGATCGGGTTCCCGCACTCCGGACAGACGAGGGCCTGCTTCAGAAGCTCCGGCTTTGCGGGGTCCTTGAAAAGTCCGGCGATCATCGAGGGCATCATGAAGCCCATGCCGAGCCCCATGCCCGCGCCCATGGTCGATGCCATGTTGCCTGCCGGGCCGGCCGCAGTACCGCCTCCCGGCTGCCTGCTCACGTTCTCGAGGGACGCGGCGGCCTTCAGCTTCAGGAACGCGTTCATGTCGTTAAGCGCGCTCAGCTTTGACCGGTCGTCGATGGCCTGCTGGACTTCCTGGGGCGGGGTAATGGAATTGATATAAAGCTGGGCCAGGCCGAGCCCCAGGCGGTTGAAATCCGCTGCCAGCCGCTTCATGAGCTCCTCCGCCATCTCGTCGTAGAGCTTCGGCAGGTTCAGCATGGTATCCACCTTTTCGCCCAGCACGTCATTCAGCCGCGAGACGATCACCCGGCCGAGGTATTCTTCGATGTCGGCGGTTGAATATGCTCCCTGCGCTCCCACAATGGTGTTCACGAAGAGCACGGGCTGAAGCACCCGCATATTGAAGATGCCGAAAGCCCTGAGGCGCACCAGACCGAGTTCAGAGTCCTTGAACGCCACCGGGTCGCGCGTGCCCCACTTGAGGTCGGTAAAGAGATTCATGTTGACGAAATAGACCTCGGTCCGGAGCGGGTTGTTCATGGCCCACGGGATTGCCAGCACTTTGTTCAGAACAGGGATATTGCCCGTCTTCAGCGTATGCTTGCCGGGTCCTATTGCGTCAAAGGCTTTGCCCTTGTAGAAGAATACCGCAGCCTGGTATTCACGCACGATAAGCTGTGCGCCCCACTTGATTTCACCCGAGCCCCGTTCAGGAATCCGGTGTACGATCTCTTTGCCCGTTTCGTCGAACCATTCGATAAATTCGAGAAAGAAAAGGTTGTTGTCGCCCAAGGGTGGCTCCTTTCAATGCTTAAGAAATGCGGATCTTCTCCGACCATGAACAGGAGAGGACGTCGTTACCAAGGTTGCGTTCCTTATTCAGCCTATTTCCCGGGCCTGAACGGGATGTATTAAGGGGTGAGACCTGACTGCAGGGTGTGCGGTCCGGCGGAACGATTGAGTTATCGCCGCCAGGTTCCCCTGTCTAGGTGCTTCCCGCCCTCCCCTGCGAGGCCCCGGCCGGCTCGTAATAGCACGTCTTGTTCCTGCCGCCGGTCTTCGCCATATACAATCCCTTGTCGGCCCTGTCGAGCAGCTCGCTCACGCTCTGTGCGTCCCGGGGATAGGTGCAGACGCCCCCGCTGATCGTGATCCTGACGGGGGTGTCTGCGATGCCCGTGAACTCCGTGCCTTCGATCTTTTTCCGTATGCGCTCGGCCACCTCCCGCTCCGCGCCTTTGCTGTCCGGCATGAGCATGGCGAACTCCTCGCCGCCGTAGCGCGCCACGGTATCCATCCGCCGCGCATTCGCCTTCAGGATGTCGGACACCGCCCTGAGCAGGATGTTCCCCTTTTCATGGCCGTAGGTATCGTTCACCGCCTTGAACAGGTCGAGATCGAAGAGGATGACGCCGAAGTTCGAATTGCTCCGCTGGGCCCGGGCCTCCTCCTTTATCAGCTCGTCCATGAAGTGCGCGTAATTGCACAGGCCCGTGAGGCCGTCCGTGATGGAGACTTCGTGCAGTTTCCGGTTGACCTCCTGGAGCTGTTGGGTCGACCGTTTCATGTCCGCGACCATCCGGTTGAAGGTCGCCGCCAGTTCACCTATCTCGTCATGGGTATCGATCTCAACGCGGCAATCAAGGTCGCCTTGCGCGACGCGGTTTGCGGCGTGCTTCAGAAGCACGAGCGGACGGGAGATGGTGCCGGAAAACAGAAAGCTCAGCAGCGCCGCAATCGCCAGCGACGCCCCGATGCCGATCAGGCTGATCCGCAGGAACACCGTCCGGAAGTCCATCCATTCCGAATCGAGCATCGCGTGGAGTTTCCCGATCGCCGATGTCAGGGGTGCTTTCGAATAAATGATCTGGCCGTATCCGGCGAAGTGATTTTTTGATTGAATCGTGAAAGAAATGCGCTCCCCCTGTTCGGTATTCTCCACGATGATCTGTTGCTGCTTCAGCCGCGCAAGGTCCACGTCAAGCTTTGTTCCAAATGCGTCATTCCGCCGGGACCCGTCGGTCAGGATCATGCCTTTTGCGTCGGCCACGACGAACGAGGTGAACGGCAATCCGAGCTTCATGTCGTTGATCAGGCGGTTGACGGCGCCGATATCGCTCTGATACAGCGGAACAAAAAGATGCTGTCCCAGGTACTGGGCGATATTGAAGAGCGTTTTCCCCTGGCTCTCCCGGTAAAAGATGGCGTCATTGACCTTGATGTTCTTCCTGAGCTTCGCTCCCTTTTTGACCATGATAAAGGCGAAGGATGCGACCAGGATCAGCATGATCGCGACGCTGCTGATACCGAAGAAGAGGGCGTATTTCTTGCTGATGTTGATCCTCATGCGTCAGTCCGTGGCAAACAACAGCCGCTTAAAACGAAGAAGGGAGTATCCGTCCTCCTCCGTCAGCCGTTCAAATTTTGTCATATGGAGCGCCCTGGCCAATGCAACCCGTCCCTTCCCGTTCCCGGACATGTCGACCAGCGTATTCTCAACGACTTCCCTGAGGGCCGGAGGAAAAGACGGGTGAAAAGAGCCGAGCAGGTTGATGACCGGCGCTGTGCGGTGAATGATCCGCAATTGGGACCGTTCCTTCCGGGAAAGCTCTGACCAGTCGCTGCTGCTGAAAACGCCGGCGTCCGCCCGGTCCCGGATGACCCGGAAAGCCTGGTTGATCGCCTCGCCGGCAAACTCGCAGCGAACCGCGCCGTCGGGCGCGAGTTCGGCCGTGGTTTCGCTCACGGATACATCGTTCATGATCAGCACGGCTTTTGCCATGGCGTACCCTGCCGTGGACGAGGGTGTTCCGAAAACAAGGGTCTTTCCCCGCAGATCGCCCAGGCCCCGCAGGGAGCTCTGTCTTCGTACGAAAAATACCGCGGGGTATGCACGGTCCGTTCCTTGTACGGCGAGGACCGTGGGCACGAGCCCATCGCGCTCCATTTCAACGATCGGGAAAGCGGAGGCGAGAATGAAATCCAGTTTTCCTTCTTTTACCCGGGTGTGCATCTGGTCCACGTCTTTTGCGACGAAGACGGTTACGTCCCGGACCCCGGAACCCCTGAGCCTGCTCCTCAAATATTCCACGAAGGGATCGAAATCCTGCAAGATCTGTCCCGGGTCCGCGCCGATGAGCCCGACCCTGAATTCCCTTCCCGCATCTTCTGCCGAAGCCCCGGAACCGCAGGCGCAGGCGACGAATGCCATCAAGGCTCCAAGAAGCATGCTCCTCATAAGTGCCATATTTGCGGGCCGAATATCTCCTCTTGTCTTTTGCGGAAGTTCTGGAACAGACGCGGCGACCCAAAAGGCGATCGGGGTACGGGGCGAGAGGTTGTCGCCCTGCTCTGAGGTCATACTTGCGTCTCTGTCTCGTGTCCTAACTGTACATCAGTTTTCGCTCGAGGTCTTTTGAGCGGGAGACGCGCTTTGCCTCATCGAGCGTTATGAGCTCGTCCCTGCAGAGCTGAATGAGATGCTGGTCCAACGTCTGCATGCCGTACTCGTCGCGCCCCTTTTCGATGTACTGCTCGATCTCATCGAGCTTATTGTCCCGGATGCAGGCCTTGATGGTGGGCGTTGCATACATCACTTCGAGGACCGGCAGAACGGTCTCGCCGCTCTTTCCCCGTATGAGCCTCATGGATATGACGGCGGTGAGACTCTCTGCAAGCCTCTGCCGGGTATTCTCCTGCGCGTCGGGCGGGAAATAACCGACGATCCGGTTGATGGTCGAGGCCGTATTATGGGTATGCAGCGTGGACAATACCAGATGCCCCGTTTCCGCGGCCTTGACACAGGCGTCTATGGTCTCGAGATCGCGCATTTCTCCGACCATGATGACGTCGGGATTCATGCGCATCGCGGACCGGAGCGCGACGCTGAAACTGTCCGTATCGATGCCCACTTCCCGCTGAATGACACAGCTCTTGCTCGAGGTGAACAGGAACTCGATCGGGTCCTCGACGGTAATGATATTGTAATCGAACTGATCATTGATATACTTCATCATCGACGCGAGCGTCGTTGATTTGCCGTTGCCGGTCGGTCCGGTGACGAGTATCAGGCCGTTCGGGACCTGCGTGATCCTGCCGAGGACCGGGGGAAGATTCAGCTCCTCGAAGGTGCTTATCTGATGGGGTATGACCCGCATGACGACGCCGAGGTTGCCGCGCTGCCGGAAGATGCTCACGCGGAAACGGCCGACGTTCGCCAGGGTGTAGGATGTATCGAACTCCTTCAGGTCTTCGGGCAGCTTGCGGCTGTGCTGCTCCATGACCGTCTTTGCGACGAACTCGGTATCCTGTTTCGTCAGGTTCCCGAGCTTGGCGCGGATGAGATGGCCCCGCGCCCGGAACATCGGGGGGTTGTCGACCTCAAAATGGATGTCCGAAACCTTTTTTTCGAAGGCAATGTTCAGGATCTGATTCAGGATTGCATTGTCCATGACGGTGTTGTCCCTCCGCGTTCACTCTGAGTCAGTTGCGAATGAAATTCTTCTCAAAACGGCTGGAATATTTTCGTGCCAAGCCGCAAAGACGCAAAGAAAAGCAACCCTCCACAAGGGGAAGGAGAGAAGGTTAAGGCGAAAGGGGGAGAAGATCACGTGTCAGATTCATTCCCCGTTTCTCCCAATCTCCCCATTTCTCCTGAAAGAACTGCGTTATACGCCTTTCTCATAGCCTCTCTCCGCGTCCTCAGTGTCAAAGACCGTGATTTGCTCTTGCCTCTATGTTTTTTGCGCCGCTTTCGTCATCTGTCTGCGGAATAGCGCATATTCCAGTGAGATGCCGACCTGCTGGGCAAGGATCTCGAGTATATCGAGCTGAACCGGGGATGCCTCTTTCTTGCCGAAATCCCCGTACACGACCGCTACGACCTTTCGATCGCTTATCAGGGGCAGCAGGACAACAACCGGACTCAGGGGTTTGCCTATTTCCTGAAAGAGTCCCTTGAGCGCTTCATCGCCGCTTTCGCCGTAATACGCCAGCCCTTTTTCGAGCGCCTCCCGGAAAACTGAGGGTTTTGAGAGCGGAATCTTCAGCCTGTCCGCCGGAGTCGGTCCCGCGCTTTTTTCGGAGCTCACTCCTACGGCCCTTTCGCCGATCAGTTCTGCAGGACGGACAAGAAACGTGACCGAACGCTCGAACATTTCCGCAACAGCTGCGAGCATCACCATCGCCGCATCGGAAGGGGTGGCGATCTCGCGAAGTGATTTGATGTCCTTTTTCAGCTCCTTCACGTACCTGTCGGTGGTATCGGGCCGGTACTGAAAACCTTTGATGTACGACTTGAAGGTAGTAAGAAACTTTATTGTATCCGCGACGTACGTTTCTCTCCGGACCTCTTTGAGCGGTTTCGGAAAAACGGCCCAGACGCCGTCATTGTATGATTGAAGGATGAAGTTGCTCTCCCGGGGAGAGGCGAGTTGCAGGAGAGGAACCGAAGGGTGCCTGCCCCTCACCCGGCTCCGCAGGTCAACGATCTTTTCCTCGGGAAGCCCGACTTCGGGTCCCGCGGGACTGTCAAAAACGACCACCGGCGTTCTCATGGCAGAGAGACACTGCGATATAATCCGCTCGAGATCAGCTTCGTCGTCCGTTGCAAATACGGGCATTCCATCCTCTTTACAGATGGTCAGAACCGAATGCCTGATCAGCTGGTCACTGCTGAACATGACGACAGCCTTGCCCGCCTGCTGCGCCGCGGCGTCGGGCGGCGCCTTATGACCCAGGGATTTCCTCAGAAAAGAAACAAATGCCTCCTGCTCTTCGAAGGAAAAACCCGCGAGCATTTCCTTTATGTTCTGGCGATGGATCTCGACGGGGTCGAAGATTGCCATTTCAGAAACGGGCCGGGGTATCCTCTTTTCCAGCCGGTCGATATCGGCAAGCCCGAGATCATCCGCGGTAATGGTCGGGCGCTCTCTTTTGGTTCCCCCGGCGCCTTCCGTTGGAAGGACATCGGCATAGAGCGCCTCAAAGGACGGGACCTCTTTCCCCTTCGCACGGTCGCGCTCACGCTCGTCAAAGATACGAAGCGCATCCATCAAGACCATCTGGGCGTCGACTCCCACATCCTGCTCCGTGTCGTCGAGCGCAGCCCCGCCTTCCGGAGAGAAGACGAATGTCTCCGTATCGAACGTAAAAGTACCCTTGGTCCAGCTCATCAGCTCGACGATGGTCATCTCGACAAGCTTTTTGAGTCCCCGCAGAGCGTCTTCCCGCTTCAGCTTGCCCATCTGCATTAACGTGGCCATAAGCGGTTTGCGGTCCCCGGCAACATCGTTCGCAACGCCCAATGCCTGCTTGAGATCATCGATCGTTATGGCGCCCGACTTTACCAGAACGGTCCCGATGCGTACCCTGTTATTGATGTGATTTGCACCGACAATCGATCCACTGCTGAAGACGATCTTGCTCTCCCCCTTGTCCGCCTTTACGGAAAAAATGCCCGACTTCCGCGTTGTGTGGACCAACTGGATGATGTCTATTATTGGCAGATGTTCTAAATCTCCGGTAAATGCCATGTCGGTAATGGTCCCTCAGGGGTGCAAAACGATCAGCCGAGAAAGCACACCTTTTGTAAAGTCCGGAGGACTTCGCTCATTTGGTGCCTCAGCGAGGATATTATAGTATGACAGGGGATGAGAAGCAAGTGCCCTTCTCAAAACATCTAAGAATGAACAGGATCAGGAATCCGGCGACCTGCAATCCCCCGGCTCCAAGCGGCCGACACGGAGACCGGGGAAACACGGGGAAAGAAAGGAACAATAACGCGAAGCAATCCTGAAACAGTTCAGGGAGAATGTGACCGATTCATCTCATTGCAAGTCATGAAACACCTGATGAAAATTCCAATGCAGTTACCGACGAAAGGAGAGAGCCCCGGGGTCAGCTTCACTCGTTCACTGCGGCGCGATATCGCCCTGTTTGATGCCCGCATCCGACCTGGCTTGATCCATCAAGGCGGCGCAGTTGCTGTCCTTTTTGTCGCCGAAATCGAGAAGTGGTATCAGCCCCGCTATGCCTGTCGTCAGCGCGGCCAGTCCCACCGAGGCGCCGACACGCGTTGCCACACTGGTCGTGTCCGGCTTAAACTTCGGCTTCAGGAGCGTGCCGGTGACAAGGATCGGGCCCCGCAGCGATACCAGGCTGAACCCCTTCGACCGCGATACCAATCTCAAGTGCAGCGACTCATCGGCAAAGTTCACATCGCCGTCTCCCGTAATATTAACCTTGGGCGTCTCGAGCACCAGGTCCTGGACCTTGAAATCCCCCCCGACGGCCTTAAAGTTCGCGACCATGCATCGTATCGGGACATTCTTGTCGCCGCCCAGCAGCACCAGGAACGAGTTGGCGAAGTCGAGGTTGGATAACCTGAGCAGCATCTCGCTGATGCTGCCGCCGTCCATGATCAGCGCCGCCTCGCCGTTCGCCGTTCCCATCATTTGCGAGATCGAGTCTCCGGCGGCGTCGAGCTTTGTGCGACCGCCGATGATGCCCCGGTTGGAGGCGGTCAGCTTCGAGGTCGGGAACAGTTCGGCCAGGTGCAGGCCTTTCGCCGTGATGTCGGCACGAGTGATGATGGGTGACTTGCGCCCGTCCATCGTGATCGCCGTGACCAGATGGCCGCCGGCGGTTTCGAAGTTCAGAGGCGCAAGTTCGAGCGTCCCGTCCGTTATGATGAGATGGGCATCCATCTTTTCGATCGGCAGGTCCTCGTTAATGATCTCCTCGCCCTTGAAAAGGACATCGACATCCGCAGCGCGGATCTTTTCGAGGTTGAAGGGCTTGGTCGGCAGCACCCTGTCGCGCCGTTTTTTCCCCGGGCTTGCGCCGATGAAGCCGCCCAAGTCCTTCAAGTCCAGGCTGCGCGATTCCAGGTTGCCGGTGATCAGCTGGGGGAGTTTGCTATTGTCCACCGACAGATCTCCGTTCAGATCGCTCTTTCCCACTTTCCCCTCGATGCGCTCGAATGTCCAGATATTGCCGGTATGGGTCAGGTACCCTGATAACTTGTACGCAGGTGTCGGCGGGAAGGGTACGCCGGTGATCGGATACAGCTGCGCAAGATCGCTTCCTTCGAGAACGAAGTTCACCTTTTCTTTTTTCAGGTTCAGGGGATCGAGCAGTGTTCCGTTGATACTGGCCCTGGTCTTACCCACGATCAAGGTCGCCTTGATCGGGTAGGGCCGATCGGCTCGGCGCAGCGAAAGCAGCGCTCCGCCGCGGAGCTGGAGTTTGGCGTCCATTCCCCTGAAGGTGCCTTTCCCAACGGCCTCGACAATGGTATCCTTCTCGCCCTTGGCGGCCAATGTGTTGATCACGAACGACAGGTCGGTGTTGATCGATGGGTCGCGGAACGTGAGGGTCCCGTTGTCGATGGAGAGCGAACCTATGTGAGGGAATTCCCTGTTCTTGCCGGCCTTGCCGAATACCCAGTTCGGCGTACCGTCCTTGTTCACGTCGAGCGCCAGATGAAAGTCGGACAAGGATATTTCAGGAAATGACAGGCGGCCGATCATGAGCTTCGGTATGCTGATCGTGAAGTCGGCTCGCTTGATCCGCGCCATGGCCGGATCGTTACTCCATGCGGCGTTGCCCATCACGATGTCGTTGGCGATGATGCGCGGCCAGAGCGAAAGATGCACCTCCAGATCACCCTTGATCTCGAAGCCTCTGCCCGTCGAACGGGTGACCTGGCGCGCTATATACGGACGAGCCACATTCCAGTCAAACGCACTCACGATCACGACCAGCAGCAACAGGGCTACGCCTGTTCCGAGAAGCCACTTTCTCCGTCGGGCCATGATTTTTTCCAGCTCCTTGTATCACGTGATCCCGGGCATGCAGGTCGCACGACCGGGGTTCACCATGGTCGTCTTACCAGGCAAGATACCCTGTTCGTGCATGATTATAACACGTGATGGAAGCAAATAGAAAGGCCCCTCGCTGCATTTCGAGCGCAGCGAGTAATCCCGCTTGTGATGCTCGGGGAATCTCCGGGGGGAGTAAGGTCAGAAGTGAATCAGCAGCTATTCATGAGCGGACAATCGTTACGAGCCATAAGGGGCAGAGATTGCGCATCCCGGGCCATTGATCCGGGTCCTCCGCCCTGATCACGCGCGCATGGGGCGTGTTCCCATAAAAAAGGCTGAGGGTCAGCGAAAAAAATTCAGCGACAAACTCATTTTTCTATTTTGTCAAATAAGGAAGGATAGAGCTTGTTTGCGCATTCCGCGCACATACCGTGGGTGAATTCCGCTTTCGTGTGTCTGCTGATGTATACATCAACATCATGCCAATATCCTTCTTCATCGCGTATTTTCTTGCAATTGGCGCAAATGGGCAGTATGCCGCTCAGTTCCTTAACCGCGTTTAAAGCATTTTGCAGCTTCGTAATGAGGCCTGCTCGCTGCTGCATAGTGATCCGCAATTTGGAAAGCAGCAATGTCACGATGATAAAAAAAGCGAGGTACATAGCCATATTCCAAATCTCGATCGGGGAATTACCGTATTTTATCCCGGATATCATTCCCGAATACAGCGTCGTCATAACAGGCCAAGTCGAGAATACCATGCCGGTTCTTTTGCCGATAAACCAGGTAGCATAGGAAATCGGCATGAGATAAAATATTTTCACGCGATATTCGAAACCCGCCCAATAATCCAGGATTCCTATCGCCAGAGTAAAAAGGATGCTTATGGCCAAATGGTATCTTCTTGGTTGCTTGTCCAACCGTTCCAAAATCTTCATATCCATATGACTCCTCACCTATGATAACGAAGGCGGAGAAACAATTATTGATTAGTCTATCATATATCCGGCTGGTTGAATGAGAGAATAAAATTGAGAAGCAGCGGACGACTCGGCCTTCATGTAGGAGTAAGTGCAAGCGAGCGAATACGACAATGTTCCTACCCTGCAGTTCGAAAAAAATCTTCGTTGTATGGTGTCGCAATATTTCTTTCATGGAACTCCTGGCTCGCCCGTATTCGTGTATACTTAATTCGTATTCTTTATCCTCTTGAAGGAGGTCAGTATGAAAGCCATGTCCAAGCTTCTTGTGTTGTGTCTTATCCTCTGTCTTATCGGCTGTACGTCGGTGGCTACGTTCAAACTTCCTCAGGGTACGGAGATGAAGGTCATGGACCGGGAAGCCGAATTCAAGGCGGGTATGGTCACCACGACTCCGTTCCCCTGGAAAGCGGCGGCCGGGATAGACTACCAGCTCCTGAAAAAGGGCAAGGTCGTCAAGTCGGGAAAACTGCCGGCCAAGTTCAGGGTCGTGTCGATATTCTGGCCGCCCATTTACGCCATCATCGCCTGGCCCATGGGGTTCAAGTATGAGTGCTACGACCTGACGAAAAAGGAACCGCAGGAATGCCCCGGGTCAACGAAAAAGGAGAAATGATCTCAACGGCTCGAGGACATGTCGTGAGGAGCCGGAACCGGTCCAATGCTGTTGCACGTGCCGCGATCGTGCGCGTTGAGTTTCCAGGCAGCCCGCTGGCGGGCAGAATGCGGGTAAGCGGCCGCTCCATGCAGCAATAACCTTTTAAGGAGGACGTCTATGCCTCTAAAGAATAAGGCGGGCAAGAGAATAAACAAGGCGAGGAAAAGCGGTTACGGGTGGGTGCCGGATTTGCCCGATCAGCGTGATTACCTGTTCCGCGCTGTGAGAAAAGTGCCCGCGAAGCTCCCTTCCTCTGTGGACCTGCGGCCGCTGTGTTCAAAGGTCGAAGACCAGGGCGACCTCGGCAGCTGCACCGGGAACGCGCTCGCGGGCGCTTTGGAGTTCCTGGAGCGGAAGGACAAGGTCTCTTTCGTCGATTTCAGCAGGCTGTTCATCTACTACAACGAGCGGCTCATCGAACACTCGGTCCATTCGGATTCAGGCGCCATGATCCGAGACGGCATCAAGACCCTTGCGAAGTACGGCGTCTGCTCCGAAAGAACGTGGCCCTATGTGGTCTCCAGGTTTGAGGTGAAACCGGTCGCCGGCTGCTATAAGGAAGCCTTGACCCACACGATCACCTCCTATCACCGCATTCTGACCCTCGATGAGATGCGGACGTGTCTTGCCGAAGGGTTTCCGTTCGTGTTCGGCTTCACCGTGTATGACAGCTTCGAATCGCAACAGGTCGCCAGAACGGGCGTCGTGAACATGCCCGCAAAAGGCGAGACCGTCGCGGGCGGACACGCCGTGCTCGCCGTGGGGTACAATGATGTCAAGAAACGGTTCATCGTGCGCAATTCCTGGGGAGCGGGCTGGGGCATGAAAGGCTATTTTACGATGCCCTACGCGTACCTGAAGGACAGGAACCTGTCCGATGATTTCTGGACCATCCGGAGAGGCGGATTGATGGCGAAGCGGTCTGCAGGCCCCTCGTAGGCGGGGCTGGAGCAGTCCCGATGATCGTGAATGATGTGAGCTTGTGCGGAGCCGAAGCCTGCTGATGCCAAAACACGGGAACACCAGGCGCACGCGGAGAGAAGACCGTGAACGAACAGGACGAATCGCAAACGAACAGGACGAATCGCAGATGAGACTATTGATGCCGGCCTGCCCTCTTCCCTAGCAGTCGCAGCATGCCCCTTCTTCCAGATCCATCAGCGCCATTTTCAGCTCGCCAAGATCCTCGCTGGTGATGCTGTTATCGGTTTTCGCCCGGCTGCAGAATGCCTCTGCTGCGGGACCCGCGGTTTCCTCGCCGGCGACGCAGTCGCAGAATGAACCGACCGCATTGACCTTCGCGCATTTCAGAGGAAGTGTCTCCATAGCCAACCTCCTGTCAAATAATCCATTTTCTCTCTTAGTATGTCTCTGAAGGACTTCCCCATTCAATCACAAGCCTATACGCGGTCGAACTAAGCCGCACGCCTTGAACCGGCCGGTTTCAAGTTTAATTTTTTTCTGATCTCGCTTGCCGGGGCGCTCGTTGCATACACGGCGGTCCCGACATCGAACAATTTTGATGTGCTCAAGCTTCCCACGACTACAGGGTCAAGACCCGCACGCTCCACAAGCTCGCCGGTCACTTTCAATCCTTCCTGGTCGTCGCCGGCTATCGGGATCCCGATCTTTTCACCGCCTTCGTTCGTTGTTCTTTTGAGGTCTTCAAAATAGACAGTATTGAACGCCCTCACTATTCGCGCCCCCGGCAGGAGTCGGGCCACGAAGACGCCCATGCCGCCCGGGTCTTTTCTAGCCTCTTCAGCGATCTTCCCGTCTCTCTCAGGATAAGGATTCGACGTGTCGATCACGATCTTGCCCTTCAGGGCCTCCTTTGCCTTGGCGTCAAGCTCCGGCATGGCCTTGAGCGGAAGCGACAGCACGATAACATCTCCAAATGCGATCGCCTCGGCAACGGTCCCGGCGCAGGCTTTAGGCCCGGAGGTCTTTACAAGGTCTTTGAGCGTATCAGGATGTCTCGAACTATAAAGGACCTCGTATCCCGCCTTTGCGAGCAGAATCCCAAGATTTCCCCCGATATGACCTGATCCGACGATCCCGATTCTATTTATTTTATTTGTCTTCATGTCTTCATCTCCCTTTAGAGATCCTTTCTTCAGTCCGTGCGATTCGCCGCTGAACATTGGAGCGGGAAAAAACACGTCTACGATAATTATAGCACCGGCTTCCTTTTCAACTTTTTTGTATTGGCAGGGAGCCGAAACATATTCGGGACGTTGCAGCCCGATGAACATATACATATATCTGATCGAACGAAACTAAACCCGTCTTTAAAGGAATATCTTTCGCCTTGATATTTCGAGCCAATTATAATAAGCTTTTTGAGCTAATAGGATAAAAGCATTACGAACTGCATTAAGGTGAAAAGACGAAGCATGGCGCAAGGCCTCGAAGACATAGCGCGTGAACGGGTCGACAGCCTTCCGGTGTCCTTGGATGGAAAAGGGGGAGCGCAACGTAGGGTAGCAACGTCCCTCCCAAAGTTCCTGCGGGGCTGTAGGATGAGAGAAACGGATATGAAAAAAGGTAACATGCCGTCAAGGGGGGTGTAATAATGAGAATTCTGTTTGAAGTTTTACTCTTATCAATCGTGATAGGGGCGGTCGTGTTGTTTTATAAAATACTCATAAGCTATCTATTCCCGAAAAAGAAGGAGAAAAGCGATGGAGAATAAAGCCATGGAGAGTAAAGTCAAGGCAATTGTCATGGTGGCGCTTGCGGTGATTGCGCTTGTCGCATTTATGTCCCTTAACCCGCTCGTGATCGTACACCCTGGACAGCGCGGCGTTGTAATTCAACTCGGCGCCGTGCAGGACACGATCCTTGGTGAGGGTGTTCACTTCGTTATGCCGATTACGCAGACGGTGAAAAAAATGGATGTTCAAATACAGAAGGTCGAAGTATCGTCGGAGGCGTCATCAAAGGATCTGCAAATGGTCGCTGCACGAGTTGCCTTGAACTACCATCTGGACGCCCTGAAAGTAAATAAAATATTTCAAACGCTCGGGGACGACGTAGGCGGACGTATCATTGCTCCGGCCATACAGGAATATTTGAAAAAATCAACCGCGATGTTTACCGCGGAGGAGCTTATTTCCAAGCGGGAATCGGTCAAGGAGGAGTTCAAGAGGTCGCTGACCGCCGCGCTGTCGGTGAACAACGTGATCGTGGACAACGTGTTCATAACCAACTTTGAATTTTCCAAGGAATTCAATCACGCTATCGAGCAAAAAGTGACGGCGGAGCAGGAAGCCCTCATGGAAAAGAATAATTTAGCCAAAGTGAAGTTTTTGGCGGAACAAAAAGTGACCACGGCCACCGCGGACGCCACCGCGATCTCCATTCAGGCAAAGGCCGTTACTTCGCAGGGGGGCAAGGATTATGTGCAGCTCAAAGCGATTGAAAAATGGGATGGACGTCTTCCCACACAGATGGTGCCCGGCTCTGCGGTGCCCTTTATTGATCTGACAAAAAGTAAAAATTGACAAGTTGCCGGCCAGGGAAGAGTATCGCGCCTACTTGCAACAACAGGTCCGGTGGGCTCCAGGGACTTGGACCGGGAATAAGCAGTAGACCCTTTATGAATATATATGTCGGACAAAAAGCAAACCGCAGCATCGCTCTCACGGCCGAACATGTCAGGAGGTATGCCGAGCTGACCGGTGATTTCAACCCCCTTCATTTCGATGAATCTTTTGCTGCAGGAACCAAGTTCCGCCGGCCTGTTGTTCAGGGCGGCCTGACAACGGGTCTTTTGCATGCGCTGGTAGCCAACGATTTGCCCGGACCGGGAACGGTATTTCTGAGCCAGAACTGGAAGTTTACCGCACCGGTTTTTATCGGAGACATGATCACCGCTGAGGCCGAGGTCGTCAGCGTGCATCCCGGCAAGCCGGTCACCCAACTCAGAATCAAAGTCGTGCGGCAGGATGGGGAAACGGTCCTCGAAGGCGAGGCGTGGTGTTATACTTTCTCGCCGAAGGCTTGAAAAAGGCGATCGAGCCGGGACCGCACAGGGTCATATCTAAAAGATTGCGTCGACGCGCAGCTTCTGCTGAAAGGAACTATCAACAATGTCTCGCGAACGAATCCTGATCATGTTACTCTTTATCCTCGGCGGCGTTCTCATTGCCACAGCCGTCAGCCCCTACGATCGGGCCACCTGGCTCATGGAAGTGACGCCCGTGCTGATCGCTCTGCCCGTCCTCGTCCTGACCTATCGCCGGTTTCCCCTGACGCCGCTCCTTTACTATCTTATCTTTCTGCACGCGATCATCCTGATCACGGGCGGCGCCTACTCCTACGCACGCGTTCCCCTCGGGTTCTGGCTCCAGGACCTGTTCCAGTTCGGCCGTAACAACTATGACCGGATCGGCCACTTCTTTCAAGGACTCGTGCCCGCCCTCGTGGCGCGGGAAATCCTGCTCCGTAAGCCCTATGTTTCAAGCCGACGCATGGCCTTGTTCCTCTCGATCTGTGTTGCCATGGCGATCAGCGCCTGGTACGAACTGATCGAATGGGCTGCCGCCGTGGTACTCGGCCAGAAAGCAGACGACTTCCTGGGCACCCAGGGAGACCCCTGGGACACGCAATGGGACATGTTCACGTGCTTTATCGGGGCTGTTGTCGCCATGGCAGGCCTGTCGAGGGAACAGGACCGGCAGATCGAACGCCTCCGGAATGCCGGGCCGAAGGATGCGCAGATGTAATCGGGTTTTAACAGAGGAGCCTTGAAGAGCATCGGGGAGGCAAGGAGCCGTACGTTATGCTCACCCGACCGTTCGCAAGCGTCGGGTGAAGGCGGAAAGCGCGGAGAAGATGCAGTCGGATAGACTTGTAAAAGCCGTTAAGGGTGTGAAGAAAAGCTCGCTCTGAACTTTTTGAAGTAAGTGTACCGCCGTGGGCAGTTTTCCCCAGGATGTGCCTTCCGCGTTTCTCTGTCTTCGTATCGAGAACGCCGATTTCAAGGTGCCCGAAGGACGGGATGTCCCCATTCTGATTCACCGCAGAACGGTTCAACATCCCCGCCGTACTCCCGCCGAATCACTGCCACCAGTTTCTCGTATCCGAGTGACAGGACTGCGACGTGCAGGTCGTACCGTCGAAGTTCAGCCAGCTGTTGGTGGACGCAGACGCCGTTGCCGTGGAGATCACCTGTGAGCTTAGATCGGGGAAATGGAACGAGATATTTGAAAGCTTCAGCGTGTCATGGCAGGAAATGCAGGTGATGCCGTGCTCCATGACATGGAGGTAATGCCGTCCGGAGAAATAGCCGTTGTACAGCGTATCTCCGTACACGTGGCACGAAAAGCACTGGTTTGTGTCGTTCAGGCTGATGCTTCCTGTATACCAGTCGGGGGTCTGGGCGGGATCGGACGTCCATGTGCTTTGCGACGTGACCTGCGTATAGATCCCCTGGGCGGGTATCGTACGGATCTGCTGGGACCGCGGCCCGCCGTGACAGCTTACGTTCGAGCATGCCGCTCCGGTCGTCGTCACCAGAGACGCGAGCCCCGTTTCCGCGTTGTATGCAGGGCCGAAGAGGACCTCGACCACGCCGTCGATGTGCTGATCGCAGGTCCGGTTATGACAGGTGGCGCACGTGACGCCGCTCAGCTGCATATGCTGCGCGTGGCTGCCAGGAAGGTTCGGATACACGGAACCGATCGTCCCTGCCCCGTCGGGCGGGATGCCGTGGCAGGTATTGCAGCTGGATGCATTGGGGATCGTCGGATGACACTGGGTGCAGGAAGGCCCGCTTTTCAGCACGCCCTGAAGGCCCGCGCCATGACAGGCCGCGTTCGCGCAGCCGCCAGTTCCGTTCGCGAAAGCATACGCCCCGTGGTTCGTGCAAGCGTCGCCCGCCCACTCGGCCGGATGGAAGCTGGTGACACCTCCCAAATGGCAGGAAGTGCAGGAGGGTCCGCTGCCGGGAACGCCGGCAAGCGAAGGCCCATGGCAATACTGGCTTGAACAGGTCGTGGTGCCGTTTACCTTTGCATAGGGACCGTGAGCGCTATATACGGGGTCCCAGTTTGCCGGATGCTCCGATGTGGTGCCTCCGATATGACAGGACGAGCAGGAGGGGCCGCTTTCCGGGACGCCAGTCAATGAGGCGCCGTGGCAATACTGGTTTGCGCAGGAACTCGTCGTTTTTGTCTTCACATAGGGGCCGTGAGCGCTGTACACGGGATTCCAGTCAGCCGGATGGACCGATGAGGGGCTTCCAAGATGGCAGGAGGTGCAGGAGATGCCGGATATGCCTCCCTGCAGGTTGCTTCCGTGACAGGATTCGCAAACGACTGCGTCGGTCCTGGCCGCCGTCATGTGACCGGCGGGAAGCCAGCCTGACGCGTGTTGGCCCGTGTCGGTATTGACGACAGCCTTCGTATTCGGGTCGCTGCAGCCGGCAAGGGACAGCGCCAGTAAAAGGAAACAGCAATACAGGACCTTTTTGTCTTCTCCCCGTGGCATGGTCGGCGCCTTTCGTTGTTCCGGCGGCCGGGACAGGGGAATAACAAGGCAGCGGCCCGGTCGTCGATGGTATATTTGTGAGTGAAGCAGCCCGGAGCAACGTCTGCAGCTCCGGCGAAACCGTTCGGACCCGTTCGTTTCGGCACATCATGCGTGAACGTATCCGCGGAAGGATAATCTCTAGATGTTTTCAGGATAAAAAAAGCACGTATTGCAGTGGCAGGTTCAAAAAGCATATCGTAAGCCCGATGAGATGTCAACAATAAATATTGGTCGCGTTTTGGTTTTCAACTTGGTTTTCAACCCTCCCGGTGAAGGAGCGGGGAAGGTACCCGGCGAAAGAAGGTAGCCGTGAGCAAGGGAGGGAAAATCGGACGGGATGTCGGGCATCATAGGTATGCCCGGAGGTGTCCTTTCTATGATTATCAGGTCTGATTTTCAGGTCTTTCATTATAAGGACCGATGGTCAAACTGGCGCTGAAGCAGTTCCGTGAGATCGGAGAATATTACGGGCGCTGTTTTAACGTTGCTTTGCCTAAATTGTTATGGAGAGAGCGAGAAGCTTGAAGCCGGTGAGATGCTGATCCCTGAAAACGCTGCGCCCCTCGGGGAGACAACAAGAGGCACCGGAACCTATGGCCCCGGTGCCTCGCTACTGAAAAGCCGGTTGAACACCGATTGTTGAACGGGAGCAGAGGCCTCACCCCCTGGTGCAATCTCCCGGAGTCGCCTGCTGCTACGCTGCATGCTCAAGCCTCTCCTTCCCTTCGACGTACACTTTCTTGCCAGCTTCCACCGCCTCGGTTATCGCTCCTTTGCCTGTCTCGTAGAGATCTTTGCCCTTGTCATAGGCGGAAACAACCTTCTCCCGTGTGCGCGATGCGAACCGCTTCAGGTCCTCCCTGGTCTCGCTTCCCGATTTCGGCGCCAGCAGAAGCGCAATGCCTGCCCCAATGCCTGCCCCGATGATACTGCTCGCCAGGATCGGCACGAGGAATGAGCGCCCCTCGCTGCTCAAGGGCTCCAAGGGCTTTTCCTCCACATAGGCCTTCTTGCCGGCTTCAACGGCTTTGCTCACAAACTCTCTGCTCTCTCCGTAGAGGTCCTTGCCTATATCAACAGCCTGTGAGAGCCGGTTGCCGATCCGCTTCAAATCTTTCCTGGTCTCGCTTCCCGATTTCGGCGCCAGCAAGAGCGCTATCCCGGCCCCTAGAGCGCCGCCTGTCAGAACCGGTATCAGGATCGAACCTTTCCTATTCGTTAGTTCCTCTTTCATGATCATTCCTCCTTTCTTCCGTCACTGCCACTGCTCTCAAAAAGGCGAGAGCTCTGCACCTTCATGCTCGTTTGGGAAAAATATTCTTACTTACAATAAAGTATATCACTCGTTCCGGAAAACAGGAAAGAACGACAAGAAATCCGCACAAAAAAGGGGAGAAATGGCACAAGAAGGAGCTGCCCAAGGAGTATCTATAACGAAGGTTGTACCGTAGCCCGACCGCCGATCTCGGCATCGAGCCCATCCCGACCAGTCCATTAAAGAATTCCTTTGCGTCCTTAGCTGCTTCGCGGTAAACTCTCTTTCCCTCTTGATAAGGTTTTTGTTCTTATCTGGTTGATTTCTCGGAGCGACAGATGCGCGACGCGATAACCATATCCGTGAACGGGACCAAGGGCCAGAGACACCCTGCTGGATTGTATGTTCTCTTTTTTACCGAGATGTGGGAGCGGTTCTCCTACTACGGGATGCGGTCTCTGCTGGTATACTACATGATCAAGCACCTGCAATTCACGCAGGAACGGTCGTCCCAGATCTACGGTCTCTATACCGGGTTCGTCTACTTCACACCGCTCTTCGGCGGCATGCTTGCGGACCGGCTCCTGGGGCAGCGACGAACGGTGGTCCTGGGAGGGGTGCTCATGGCCGTCGGACATTTCCTGATGGCCGTTGAGAGCCTGTTCTTCCCGGCGCTGATCTTCCTGATCCTCGGAAACGGCGCCTTCAAGCCGAATATCTCGACGCAGGTCGGGGCGCTTTACCCTGCCCACGACCATCGCCGCGACCGCGCGTTCAGCATATTCTATATGGGCATCAATCTCGGCGCGTTCTTTTCCCCCCTCGTCTGCGGGACCCTCGGCGAGAAGGTGGGGTATCACTGGGGCTTTGCAGCAGCGGGCGTCGGCATGGTGATCGGGCTTCTCGTATATCTCTCGGGCCAGAAGCACCTTGCCCCCGATCTGATCATGCTGAAAAGGGACTCCGGGCAGCGGAAGTCTCCAGAACCGATGACGCGCGAGGACTGGCTGAAGATCGGCGCGATCTTCGTCATGATGGCCCTCTCCATTGTCTTTTGGAGCGTGTACGAGCAGCAGGGCAACACGATGGCGCTCTGGGCCGACGCTAATACGGACCGGATGATCTTCGGCTGGGAGATGCCGGCCTCATGGTTCCAATCGTTCAATCCGCTCATGATCTTCATTTTCGTTCCTCTGCTGAATCTGTTCTGGGGCTGGCAGGACCGCCGAGGAAAAGAACCGTCGAGCATCGCCAAGATGGGGATCGGCTGCATCCTGCTTGCCGCGGCCTTCCTGATCCTGATACCGCCGGCCCGGGAACTGGCCGTCACTCCCCGGGCGAGCCTCTGGTGGCTCACCGCCTGCACCTTCGTGCTCACGCTCGGCGAAGTCTATCTTTCCCCGATCGGCCTCTCGCTGGTGACCAGGATCGCCCCCGCCCGGATCGTTTCCATGATGATGGGCGTCTGGTTCCTCTCGAGCTTTTTCGGCAACTATTTGTCGGGATATCTCGGGACGTTCTGGGAGAAAATGCCCAGGGAGAATTTCTTCCTGCTGATGTTCGTCCTGTCCTTTGCGGCGGGCCTGGCGTTCTTTGCGCTGCTCACACCGCTGAAAAAGGCGATCGGCTATGGCAGGCAGGCGTGAGGATCACACGGAGTCACATCCCGCACGGTCGCTTGGTATCATTAAAACGGCACAAGCCGCCGCGGGGCGCGTTCCCGCCCGGCCTCGGTGCAAGGACCGACATGGGAACGTGGAGACGCGGAGACAGTCCTTCCGGAAAGACCGATAACTCGAATTGGGAAAGTAAGAATACTTCATCATGAACCCGCGCGGGCAAATCAATAAGTGACAACCACACTCTTCACCATCGGCCATTCGGACCGCTCAATCGATGATCTGGTCGCCCTCCTCAAGCAGCACACAATAACCGCGCTGTGTGATGTGCGTTCAACACCGTACAGCAGACGGCATCCCCAGTTCAATCGCGAGCCGCTCAAGAAAGCATTACAGGCCCACGACATCGAGTATGTGTTCCTTGGCGAAGAGGTGGGAGCAAGGCCGAAAGACCGCCCGTGTTACGTCAGCGGGAAGGCGGTTCATCGGAAGATCGCCGCCTCGGCCGTGTTTCAGAAAGGCCTGGAGCGCATCAGGCTTTGCATGCAACAAAACCGTGTCCTTGCCCTTATGTGCGCGGAAAAGGACCCGATGGCCTGCCATCGGTCGATATTGATATGCAGAAACCTGCGCTGCGCGGGCATCGCTATTGAACACATCATCGATTACGAGACCACGGAGGCACAGGCCGACCTTGAGAAGCGCCTGATCGCGCACTTAAGGCTTCAACCCGACCTGTTTGACGACGTTGACCCGGGTGCCTTGATCGAGCGCGCTTATGAGTTGCAAAGCGATCGAATTGCCTATGTTGAAAAAGGCGGGAATGAAATGAAAGAAGTGTAGAACCCCAAGTTTCACTGCAACGCCATCCCTTGTGATATCATTGAAAGAGCCGAGAGAATAACGTAAAGAACGGGACGCCCCATGACGATCAACGTCAGGATATTTTCCGACTACATCTGACCCTTCTGCTACATCGGCGAGGGCCTCGTCGACAAGCTGAGACAGGAGTTCGAGCTCTCCGTCGAGTGGCTGGGCGTCGAGATCCATCCCGAGACGCCGCAGGAAGGAACGCCCATGACCGCACGGTTCCGCCGGGAGGACATCGAACGCATGATGAAGCACCTGCGCCAGATGGGCGCCCCCTTCGGCATCACCTTTGCGGACCGCCCTCTCCTGTCCAATTCACGCAAGGCCCTCATGGCGGCCGAGTTTGCTCGCGACAAGGGCAGGTTCCAGCCGTTCCACGAGGCGCTCTTCTCCGCCTACTTCTCGCAGGGTCTCGACATCGGGAACGTCGACGTCCTCATGCGCGTCGCAGCCGATACCGGCGTTGATCCGGAAGCCATGAAGAACGCGGTTCAAGACGGGACCTATCTGCGGACGCTCCAGAAGGCACATGATGAGGCTACCCGCCTTGGCGTGACCGGGGTGCCGGCCTTTTTCATCGACGAGAAAAAGTCAGTTGTCGGCGCGCAGCCGCTCGAGGTGTTCCGCAAGGCACTCCGTTCGCGATAAGCCCTGCTCCCGAAGCCCCCTATTTCTAAGGAAAAGAACGGTCGGTTTGGTCTTTTTCAGGTACAATAAAAAAACAGGCACGTACCCCGTACCGGAGGCGCCATGGTGAACAACCATTTACCAAAAAATTTCCACTACGATCCGCTCGGAAACGACCCGGAATCCCTCAAGAGGTCCCTCGCCAACCGGCTGATCTACTCGCTCGGCAAGGACCCCATCACCGCCACCCACCGCGACTGGTTCCATACCACGGCCTACGCCGTGCGCGAGCGCCTGATCGAACGCTGGATGGAGACCATGCGCAGCTATTACCAGACCGACGCCAAGCGGGTGTACTATCTGTCCCTGGAATTCCTGATCGGGCGCCTGCTCGCGAACAGCCTGTTGAACCTCGGCGTGTTCGAGGAGTGCCGCGAGGCGTTGAGCGACCTGGAACTGGACATCGACCGCATCCGCGAGCTGGAGCAGGACGCGGGCCTGGGAAACGGCGGACTCGGCAGACTTGCCGCTTGCTTTCTGGACTCGATGGCAACACTTTCCCTTCCCGGGTACGGCTACGGCATCCGCTATGAATACGGCATGTTCAACCAGCGCATCGAGAACGGCTACCAGGTGGAGCACCCGGACAACTGGCTGCGCTACGGCAACCCCTGGGAGTTTCCCCGCCCCGAGGTGCTCTTCCCGGTCAAGTTCGGCGGCCGGGTCGTTCAGGTCAGGGACGAGCACGGCATCGCGCATTTTCACTGGGTAGACACCGAGGACGTGATGGCCATGGCCTACGATACGCCGGTGCCCGGGTACGACACCAGCACCGCGAACAATATGCGGCTCTGGGCCGCGAAGGCCTCGCGCGACTTCAACCTCAAATACTTCAACGAGGGAAACTACATCAAGGCCGTGCAGGAGAAGAACGAGTCGGAGAACCTGTCCAAGGTCCTCTATCCCGACGATACGACCCAGATGGGGCGGGAACTTCGGCTCAAACAGCAGTACTTCTTCGTCTGCGCGTCGCTCCAGGACATCGTGCGGCGCTTCATCAAATACCATCCCGATTTCACGCAGCTCCCGGACAAGGTGGCCATCCAGCTGAACGACACGCACCCATCGATCGCCATTCCCGAGCTTATGCGCGTTCTGATCGACCTCCATCACCTGGACTGGGACAAGGCGTGGGACATCACGCGGAGAACCTTCTCTTATACGAACCATACGCTCATGCCCGAAGCGCTCGAGACCTGGCCGGTAAGCCTCTTCGAGGCGATCCTGCCCCGCCACCTGCAGCTCATCTATGAGATCAACTACCGTTTCCTGGAGGAGGTGCGCCACTGCTGCCCCGGCGACATTGACCGGCTCCGGCGTATGTCCATAGTGGATGAGGAGGGCGGCCGGCGCCTGCGTATGGCGCACCTGGCCATCGTGGGAAGCCATCGCGTGAACGGCGTGTCAAAGATCCACACGGACCTCATGAAAAAAACGATCTTCGCGGACTTCGAGCAGATGTACCCGGACAGGATCATCAACATCACCAACGGCGTGACGCCGCGCCGCTGGCTGCACAAGGCCAACCCGGGCCTGTCCGCGCTCATTACGAACAGCATCGGGAAGCAGTGGATCTGCGACCTGTCGGAGCTCAGGAAGCTCGTTCCCCTCGCTGCGGATCCCGGCTTCCGGAAGAAGTTCCGCGAGGTGAAGCGGGCGCGCAAGGAGCGGCTTGCCGAGATCATCCAGGCGCGGCTCAAGATGCAGGTCGACCCCGGTTCGCTCTTCGACGTGCAGACCAAGCGCATCCACGAATACAAGCGGCAGCTCCTGAACGTGCTGCACGTTGTCACGCGGTACAACCGCATCCGTGAGGAACGGGCCGGAGACCTCGTCTCGCGCACCGTGATCTTTGCGGGCAAGGCCGCGCCGGGCTATGCCATGGCCAAGCTCATCATCAAGCTGATCCATAGCGTGGGCGACGTGGTGAACAACGACCCGGCAGTGGGAGGCGCACTCAAGGTCGTCTTCATCCCCGACTACAACGTGTCGAACGCGGAGAAGATCATCCCGGCCTGCGACCTGTCGGAGCAGATCTCGACGGCGGGCACCGAGGCCTCGGGCACGGGCAACATGAAATTCGCGCTAAACGGCGCGCTCACCATCGGCACGCTCGACGGTGCGAACATCGAGATGCGGGATGAGGTGGGGGAGGAGAATTTCTTCACCTTCGGCAAGACCGCCGACGAGGCCGCTGAGCTGCACGCGAGCGGCTACAATCCCTGGGACGTGTACAACGCGAACGCCGAGCTCAGGCAGGCGCTCGACATGATTAACAGCGGCTATTTCTCGGCCGATGCGCCGGCCAGGTTCCGCCCAATCTTCGACGCGCTCACCGGGTA
The DNA here is from genome assembly GCA_035516965.1 of Nitrospirota bacterium. Lineage (NCBI taxonomy): Bacteria > Pseudomonadati > Nitrospirota > Nitrospirota bacterium. The sequence goes on along the minus strand of DATIZR010000065.1, from coordinate 32,391 downwards.
CGGCGACCACTACCTGCTGCTCGCCGACTATGCGTCCTATGTAGCGTGCCAGGAGCATGTCGATGCGCTCTACCGGGACACCGAAGCGTGGATGGAAAAGGCCATTTTGAACGTCGCCGGCATGGGCCGCTTCTCGAGCGACAGGAGCATTACCGAATATGCACGGGACATCTGGGATGTGAAGCCTGTCCGGCGGGACTGATGGCATGAGAATCTTTTTCCCTCTCGGGAAACGAGACGTTGCGCAATCCGGCAAAGGTCATCGCAACTGGCAGTGAGATCGGGCCGGGAAGGGCTACCACCCGGGCCATTGACCCGGCGATCAACCCGGGGAACAGGTGACAAAAAGGTCCGCAGTCCCGATGCCGGCCATAGCCGGTGCGCACTCTTGAGCGGGAACTCGAGCGAGTGGGGCATGCCGGCTGAATAGTGCTGGAGATGCGTCCTGCAGCGAAGGGGAAGAGGCTGCACCAGACAGGCGAGGAACTGCGGTGCGGGGATGCGCAGGGAGATGGCGCGACGGCGCAGGCGGTGAGGCTGAGGATTACGGGTGACGCGGGGGATGTTTACACCTTGAACTCGTCCACCGTGGTCTTCAGCTGCTGAGACAGGCTCTTTAACTCCTCGAATATAGCCTTCAGGTTTTCCGTCGAAGCCTGGGTCTTTACCGCGATGAGCGAGATGTCCTCGATGTTCTTCGCGACCTCTTCCGACGTAGCCGACTGCTCCTCGACGGAGGTCGCGATCTGGGTGATCTCGTCGGCGGTCTTCTGCACCGAGGCCACGATGCTACCCAGGGATTCGCCAGCGGTGGACATGAAGCTGACGCCGTCGGTCACGTGGCCCAGGGCGCTCTTCATCGACTGCTCGGTCTTCTCGGAATCCTCCTGCACAGCCTTGATCTTGATTGCGATCTCGCCAGTGGCGTGCATGGTCTTTGCTGCAAGCTTCCGCACCTCGTCGGCCACTACGGCGAACCCGCGGCCCTGCTCTCCGGCGCGAGCCGCTTCAATGGCCGCGTTCAGGGCGAGCAGATTCGTCTGATCGGCGATCTCGCTGATGACGGAAAGGATGCTGCCGATCTCGAGCACCCGCGCGTTCATCTTCTCGATCATCGCGGCCAGCTCGCGGGTGGACTCTCCGGCGGCGGTGATCTTGTCCATGGATTGCCTCACCACATCCTTGCCCCGGTTGGCGACTTCCATGGCATCCCGTGCCGACAGCGAGGCCGTCGTGCTGTTCTTCGAGATGCCCTGCGCGGTCTGGGACATCTCCTCGGCCGCGGTCGCGATCTGAGCAGCCTGCTGCGCCTGCTGGCCGGTCCCCCGCAGTGTTTCGTCCACAGCATCCTTGAGAAGCGTCGCATTCTTCGACAGGTCTCCGGTAACGTTCGCAACACCGCGGATGGCCGACCCCAGACCCTCCGCCATCTGGTTGATGGACGTGGACAGCTGGCCGATGTCGTCGTCGAACACGACATTGAGCCGCCCCTGGAAGTCCTTTCGCGATGCACCCTCAACGATGTGAATGACCTTCGCAAGAGGCGAGATGAGCGCGGTGTTCACGGCGAAGAGCAGAATGCCGATGCCGGCGAGGGAGAGAAGCATGGTTATGAGCGCAATAATGGTGCGGGTCTTCGCCACGGACTCCCGGGTCGTTTTCATGGAGGTGCTGATGCTGAGAGCGCCGAGGACATCTCCTTCCCTGGCTCCATCACTATGGCAGGGAATGCAGTTCGATCCCATGTAATTGGTGACATTGATGTACGGAAACACGCCCCTCAGGTATTCTTCCCCATTGATCAGATCGATGGTGAATGTCGGCTTCCCTGTTTTGAAAACCTCTTTTTCCGAATCGTCCCGCGGGTAATCTTCTGCCGGCTTCCGGCCGTACTGCCTGTTCAGGATTTCCCCCCAGACCATCCGGACCGGGAGCATCTTGTTCATATGTTCCAGAAAGGGCTTCTTGTGGTCCTTCATCATGCCCGTGATCATGTAATCCGTCATCACGCCGAACACGGTCTCCGACAGATTGGTCAGGTCGCGCCTGCTCTGCTCCATGGACAGATCATGGACCTTGAGCCCTACCCAGGTGCTGTTGGCAAGCCCTACCCCCGCCATGAGAATCACGACAGGCAGCATCAGTTTCCATTTGATAGTAATATTTTTTATTCTTTCAATTAGTCTCACGAAACACTCCATCGGCGGCATGGTTGCCGGCTTAATACTATATCGGTTTTTTATTGGAAAACTTTACTTTAATATTAAGCTGTTCGCGTTTGAGCTCACGGGCAGGAGCGGCCGATGTGGGCTTACGCGTACTCTCCTTTCATTGACAGCACGATCTGGAAGCGGCTATACTTAACTGCATGGGGGGCCATGAAAGCACTCTATTACGATGAACTGAAAGGTTTCCAGGGAATCAAGGTCGGCGAATTCCCGATTCCCGAGATTGCTGAAAACGAGGTCCTGGTCAAGGTCAAGGCCTTCTCGCTGAACCACCTTGATGTCTGGGTGATGGGAGGGAAGTATCCCGTTTCGGTGCCGTTGCCGCATATCTTCGGATCCGACGCTTCGGGCATCATAGAGCGGGCGGGAACGGCGGTCGATCATCTGAAAGCCGGAGACGAAGTAATCCTCTTCCCCGGGCTATCCTGCGGCCGCTGCGAACGCTGCCTGAGCGGCCGCGACAACGAATGCGCCGGCTTTTCGGTCCTGGGCGTACTGACCCAGGGGGTATCAGCGGAGTATGCCAGGGTCCCCGCAGCGAACATCTTCAAGAAGCCCGAAGGCCTGACCTTCGAGGAGGCTGCGGGTGTGGGCGTCACGTACACGACCGCCTGGAACTCCCTGGTGCTTCGAGCAGGCATCCAGCAGGGAGACACGGTGCTGGTCCATGCGGCCGGGAGCGGGGCGGGCAGCGCGCTCATCCAGGTTGCGAAGCTCTTTAACGCCACAATCATCGCCACGGTCGGCGACGACTGGAAGATCGCGAAAGCGAAGGACCTTGGCGCCGATTTCGTCATCAACCACCGCAGGGAGGATTTTGCCGAGTCGGTGAAGCGCATCACGATGGGCGCGCTGGCTGACATCGCCGTCGACCACGTGGGCGGGGCGACCTTCAACAAATCCCTGTCCTGCCTGAGGCGCGGGGGCAGGCTCGTCACCTTCGGCGCGACCGGCGGGGACGAGGTGCCGATCAGCCTGCGCTATGTGTTCGGCAAGAACATTACCATCCACGGCGTGTATGTGGGGCCGAAGGCTGCCATGCACCATTCTTTGAAACTGATGCCCCACAAGATCAGGACGGTGATCGATTCCGTGTTCGAATTTTCCGATGCGAAGAAGGCGTACGAGAAGCTGCTGAGCAGGCAATTCTTCGGAAAGATCGTGGTGCGGGTCTGATGGTCGATCCTGCAGTGCGCAGAGGACGCAGAGAAAGACCGGCGACCCCAACAATACTCGACACTGACAAACGCGGATGAACGCTGAAAAAGCGGGCCTAAAAAAATGAAGAGCCAACTGTCCCATCCCTCGAGGTTTTTTCATACGTTATCAGTGCCCATCAGTGTCAAAAAAAGTGTTCTTTCGCCTTCGCGGTAAAATCCCCCCTTCATTCTTGAAAAAATCCAATCGCGAGCACTTCAGAGGACGGCCATTCGCACCGGTCAATTCATTCAAAAGAGCGTTCAATTCGCCTGCCGCGGCAACATTCATGTTGAAATCATCATGCCGTTGTGAAATAATGGGTGATCACTTTTGAAAGGGAACGAAGCGGGTGTACTGATGGTTCTTGAGGCGATCATACTGGGCATTGTGCAGGGGGTTGCGGAATTCCTGCCGATCAGCTCTTCTGCGCACCTGATCCTGCTCCCCTGGATCTTCGGGTGGCAGGGCACCCTCGTGGACAGTCTGACCTTTGACGTGGCGCTGCACGCGGGCACGCTCGTCGCGATCCTGGCCTTTTTCTGGAAGGACTGGGTCGACCTGATCAGGAAACTGCTCGCCGGCCTGGGCGACGGCGCCTGGAAGACCGGGGAGGGGAGACTCGTCTGGTACATCGTGCTTGCCACGGTGCCGGCGGGCATCCTGGGGCTCAAGTACGAGCATGTCATCGAGGAAAACTTCCGGAATCCCCCGCTGATCGCCGCGGCGCTCGGCATCTTCAGCATCGTGATTTGGTCCGTTGATCGGTTCTCGCGCAAGGCCGCGACCATCGACCGGATGAAGCTGGGGCACGCCATCATCATCGGCTGCGCCCAGGCCCTTGCCCTCGTTCCTGGAGTCTCACGCTCAGGCAGCACGATCGTCGGCGGCCTCGTGACGGGGTACACGCGCGAGAGCGCTGCACGGTTCTCCTTCCTGCTGTCCACGCCGGTCATTGCCGGCGCGGCGCTCCTGAAGCTCAGGAAACTCCACCTCGCGCCGGGCGAACTGCTTCCCTTCGGCCTGGGCGTTGCCAGTTCGGCCCTGGTGGGGTACCTGAGCATCAAATTCCTGCTCGCCTACCTCAACCGGCATTCGCTGAATCTCTTCGTCGGATATCGCCTGGCGCTGGCCGCGGCGGTCATGGTGATGTGGATGCTGAGAGCATGACGGGGGACTGACTCAAGGAATTATGGCGGTTTCCGCGGAAAAACATAAGCACGGGAACGAGATGGCGGCGCTGCTGCTCTTCGCCGCCGGTCTCCTGATCATGCTGAGCCTGGTCTCGTACAGCGCGTCGGACCCCTGCTTCAGCATCTCGGGCTCGGGCGGCGAAACGAAGAACTATATCGGCATCTTCGGTGCCTATCTCTCTGACGCGCTGCTACACCTCTTCGGACTGTCGTCCTATTTCCTCCCGCTCTATCTCTTCGGCTATGCCGTTTACTTCGCCGTCCAGGGCCGTGCCGTGCATCCCAATCTTAAGAAGGTCGGAGGCCTTGTACTCTTCATCTCCTTTGCGGCCTTTTGCGGGCTCCAGAATGAGAAGGTTTCGCTCTTCCGCGAAGAGGTGCCTTCAGGCGGCATGCTGGGCGGCGCCGCTTCCTATCTTCTGCTCAAGGGATTTTCGTCTCCCGGAGCCTACATCATTACGCTGACCGCCATGGTCATCTCCCTGATGCTGCTCACGCCGTTCTCGCCGCTCAAGGCCCTGGCATGGCTCCGCGACGTGTCAGGCCGGCTTCTCGAACGCCTGGACCTGCTCATGGCGGTACGCCGGGGCAGGAGGGAGAAGGCGAGAGAGGCGAAGCAGCGGCCCGTGCTCCCCAAGGAGCCGCCGAAGATCGTCGACACGAAGACCGCCGCCTTCGCGAAGGAGCCCCGGCCCGAGAAGCAGCCGAAGCCGGTGCAGGCGACCTTCGAATTCATGGAGCCGAAGGACGGCAAGGGCGCATACCAGTTGCCGACCCCCGACCTGCTCGATCCTCTGCCACACATCACGAAAAAGATCTCGAAGGAGGACATGCTCGCCCAATCCGAACTGCTCGCGCGCAAGCTCCAGGATTTCGACATCCAGGGCCGGGTGACCCAGGTTTACCCCGGCCCCGTGGTCACCATGTTCGAGTTTGAGCCGGCGCCGGGCGTGAAGGTGAGCAGGATCGTGAATCTCGCCGACGACCTTGCGCTGTCCATGAAGGCGGCGTCCGTGCGCATCGTGGCCCCGTTGCCCGGCAAGGCGGCCGTGGGCATCGAGGTGCCGAACAACACGCGCGAGACCGTCTACTTCCGGCAGATCCTCGAATCGCCCGAATACCAGTCTCATAAATCGAAGCTTAAGATACCCCTCGGCAAGGACATCTTCGGGGCGTCGGTGGTCTCGAGCATCGAGAAGATGCCCCACCTCCTTGTGGCCGGCGCGACCGGCTCGGGGAAAAGTGTTGCCATCAACTCCATCATCATGGCGCTTCTGTTCAACGCCCGTCCGAACGAGGTAAAGCTCGCACTCGTGGACCCCAAGATGCTCGAGCTGTCGCTTTACAACGATATTCCCCACTTGTTGACGCCGGTCGTGACGCAGCCCAAGAAGGCGGCCGAGACGCTTCGGGCGCTGGTCGCCGAGATGGAGCGTCGGTACCGCCAGCTCGCGGAAAAGGGTTCGAAGAACATCGAGTCCTTCAACAAGGCCGTGTCCGACGCGGAGCGGCTGCCGTTCATTGTGGTGATCATCGACGAACTGGCGGACCTCATGATGACGGTGCAGCGCGAGGTCGAGGACTCGATCATGCGTCTGGCCCAGATGGCCCGCGCCGCGGGGATCCACCTGATCGTGGCGACCCAGCGGCCGAGCGTGGACGTCATCACGGGGCTCATCAAGGCCAACCTCCCCGCGCGGATCTCCTTCCAGGTGTCATCCAAGACCGACTCGCGCACGATCCTGGATGCGAACGGCGCCGAGAACCTCCTGGGCATGGGCGACATGCTGTTCCTCCCGCCAGGCTCCGCCCACCTCGTCCGCGTCCACGGGTGCTTCGAGTCCGAAGCCGAGATCAAGCGCGTCGTGGAGTTCGTGAAGAGGCAGGGAAGGCCGAACTACGAACTTCTCCAGCAGCGGGTCAAGGAGGTCGCCGAGGCCGAGGTCGCGGAGGTGGAGGACGGAGAGCGGGACGAGCTGTACAACCGGGCCGTGGAGCTGGTCCAGCTGAACGGCCAGGCCTCGACGTCCTTCCTGCAGCGCAGGCTGCGCGTGGGCTACAACCGCGCCGCCCGCATGATCGAGATGATGCAGGAGGACGGCATCGTTGGCCCGGCGGACGGCGCCAAGCCGCGGGAAGTGCTCGTGCGCAAGAACATGGACGGGACCGTGAGGAGCCTCGATGATTGACCGCGGCCGTGCGATGCAGTTTCTGTCCTATACTAAAATTGATGTTTCCTGCCCGTTCCACCTGTCCGCTCCCGGTGATCGAGCCCCTTCTGCGTCCTCGTGCCGGAGGGTTTCTTGAAAAAGCTCGGCTATCTGGAAAGTCTGCGTGGGATTGCCGCGCTGGTCGTGGTGTTCGCCCATTATGCCGTGGGCTTCTACCCAGCCCTCTTCTGGCCCGGGGCAGACCATGCCCATACAGCCGGGAACGTGGAGTTCCTCATTGCCGGAACGCCGCTCAACGTGCTGTACAACGGCGACTTCTCGGTCTCCATCTTCTTCGTCCTGAGCGGATTCGTCCTGAGCTACAAGTTCTTCAAGGACCGGACGTCGGACGTTCTGCTTGCGCCCCTCGTTGCCAAGCGATACGTACGCCTGCTCGTCCCCGTCCTGTTCTCCAACGTCCTCGCCTACGCAATGCTGTCATCATCGCTTTTTTTCAGCGGCCCCGCGAGCGCAATTACCCGATCAAGCGAGTGGCTGGTCGGGTTCTGGCGCTTCGGTCCTAATATCTGGACCATGCTCCGGGAGTCCTTCTACGGCAACTTCCTCCACAACGAAAACTTGTACAACAGGGGAAGAGGTTCGATCCTCAGTTCTTGCGCCGGATGGCAATTAATACTATAATGGCACCTGTGATGAAACGGCTCCCCCGGACAAGCAAGGCTCTCATCATTCTCGCGTCAGCGGGCCTCGCGGTGCTCACACCCGCCCTCCTGCCCGCGCAGAGCGTGGACGAGGCCGTTCTTTCCGTCGAGAAGCATTATCAGGGCGTCAGCGACCTGACGGCCAATGTCATCCAGAAGAACTTTCTCAAGACGCTGGACAAGACACAGACCTTCGAAGGCAGGCTCTGGATCAAGAAGCCGGGCAAGCTCAAGCTCGAGTACGCGAACGGGCAGCTCATCCTCATCGACGGCAAGGCCGCGCTCTTCTATTCGAAGAAAAGCGAGCAGGTGATCAAAAAGGCCTTCTCCGATTTCGAACATATGAACGTCCCTGTTGCGTTCCTGCTCGGAGCGGCGCATATCCGCAATGATTTTGACGTTCTGCAGCCCGACCCGAGGGCGCCCCGCCAGCTCGAATTGATTCCCAGGAAGTCCGGGGCCGCCATGAGGAAACTGCAGCTGGACTCGGACGAGAACGGCCGCGTCACCGGCCTCACGATCCATGACCGGTCCGGCAACGTAACGGAAATACGCTTTACCGGCGTGCGGGAAAACGAGGGACTGGATGACAGGCAATTCACGTTCACGGCGCCGAAGGGGACGGAAGTAATCGAACAGTAGGATCATCGCAAAACGAAAGGATCATCGCAAAACGAAAAATGCACGTTGAAAATTCGCCACACTTCATTTTCGCCGGAGGTGTCACATGGCAGCAGAGAATTCATTCGACATCGTTTCGAAGATCAATATGGCAGAGGTGACGAATGCCGTGAGCCAGGCGATGAAGGAGATCGGGCAGCGGTTCGACTTCAAGGGCAGCAAGTCGAACATAACCCAGGAGAAAGATGCCCTCGTGATTGTATCGGACGATGAGTACAAACTGAAAAGTGTGGTCGACATCCTGCAGACGAAGCTTGTCAAGCGGGGTGTGCCGGTCAAGAACCTTTCCTTTGGCAAGATGGAGTCGGCCCTCGCAGGAACCGTCCGCCAGCGGCTCGGCCTGCAGCAGGGCATCCCGACTGACAAGGCAAAGGAGATCGTAAAAGCCATCAAAGACTCGAAGATGAAGGTTCAGGCGGCGATCCAGGCCGACCAGGTCCGCGTATCGGGCAAAAGCAGGGATGATCTGCAGACAGCTATCCAGCTCCTCAAGGGAAAGGATTTCGGGATCGAACTGCAATTCGAGAACTACCGGAGCTCATGAGGGGCTCAAGCGCATCGAAATCGCGGCTGTCCCACCAATCCGTCCCCTCACCTGGCAGGGTCTGGCATCTGCCGGAATAACGGCCGGGAAGTACGGCAGACAGTAATCAAAAAGCATCAACGACTCTGCAACAAAGGTATTCCCTGCCACCAGCGGTCCCGCCGCCTAACCGATTATTAAACCGTTGCTTTTTTCATTCAAATTGATATAATCGGATGACAATTCGGAGCAGGAGATTTCATGAGTCTTGTGGGCAGGCTGGAAGACCTTGCGCTACCCGATATCTTCCAGATTATCAGTCTGAGTAAAAAAACAGGCACGCTCATCGTGCGCAGCCGCAAGGGCACCGGCATGGTCGTGTTCAAGAACGGTCAGGTGATCCAGGCCGCGAGCGACAGCATTCGTGATTCTCTCGGCAATATGCTCGTTTCCCAGGGCATGCTTTCCGAGACCGCCCTCTCACAGGCGCTCTCCGTGCAGCGGCGGGAGGCAGACAAGCCCCTGGGCATGATCCTCCAGGACATGGGGGCCGTGACCGCCCAGACGCTCGAAGCCGTTGTGCGGAAGCAGATCGAGGAGATCATCTATGACCTGCTTGCCTGGGAGGAAGGTTTTTTCAACTTTGAGCTCGGCGAGATAGCCCCGAAGGACAAGATCGAGATCGATACGCAGGAATTCCTGCTGAAGCACGGCATCAGCGCCGAGTACCTCCTGATGGAAGGCACACGGATACTCGACGAGAGGCGAAAGGGCACGACCCGGCCCGCGCCCCCGCCCAAGGTGCACGGCGCATCCCCCCCGCCCCTAACACCATCCCCTCTCTCCTATGAACCTGCCAGGGAGGAGTTCCGCGCCCGCATCGAGACGGAAACGCCGCAAAAAGAGATCTCCACCCTCAAGTCCATGTTCGATGAGCTGCGGTTCCCAACGGCCACGGCGGAGGTGACCCTCCTCATTCTTCGGTACGCGAGCGAAGTGGTGAACCGGGCGATCCTGTTCATGGTGAAGAAGGACGAAGTGCGAGGCCTCGGCCAGTTCGGCATCGAGCTTACGGGCCAGTCTCCGGACCAGGTGGTCCGCAATATCAGGATCCCGCTGAACCAGCCCTCCCTGTTTCTTACCGTGATCGAAAACCGCCGCACCTACCAGGGGCAGATCGAGCAGAATGAGAGCAACAAGTACCTCGTGAACGAGTTGGGCGGTGTGATGCCCGATCAGGTGCTTGCCATCCCGCTCGTCGTGGACGGAAAGGTCGCCCTCGTCGTCTACGGCGACAACATCCCGGAACGAAGGCCGATCAAGGGCGTCGATACGCTCGAGATCTTCATGAACCAGGCGGGCATGGCGCTCGAAAAAGCACTGCTCGAAAAACGGATCGCCGAGCTTCAAAAGGAGAGAAGATGAGGAACGTTCTGATCGTCGAGGACTCCAAGGCGATCCGCTCGATGATGCGCGTCTCCCTTGAGGAGGCAGGCGGTTTCTTCGTCGTGGAGGCCGCCAACGGCTTCGAGGCGCTCAAGGCCCTTCCCTCCCGCCGGTTCGACCTCATCGTGACCGACATCAACATGCCCGATATCAACGGGCTGGAGCTCATCGGTTTCGTCAGGTCCAACCCGGCATACCGGGAGATACCGCTCATCATCGTGAGCACCGAAAAGAGCGACGAGGACAAGAAGCGGGGCCTCGCCCTCGGCGCCTCGAGCTACGTGATCAAGCCGTTCACCAAGGAAGACCTGATGTCGGCCGTGAGGGGAGCGCTGGGCGGCTGATAGGCGGCGGGGCGGCCCGACGCATGAACCAGCGAAGATTGAACATGGAGAACAGGAAGCGACCACTTGAAATTTTCCCATCCTCCAGGGAGCGAACCGACCCATGAAGTCAGACCGGAACATAAAAGATTTTCTTGCCGAGGCCGAGGACATCCTCGAGAGCGCCAGCCAAGCGCTGCTCACGATCGAGTCCGGGCAGAGCGAGGGGCGTCCGGAGCCCGAGCAGGTGAACGCGCTGTTCCGCGCCATCCACTCTTTCAAGGGGCTTGCCGGCATGTTCGACCTCAAGGTGCCGGCTGACCTGTCCCACAAGATGGAGTTCCTGCTCGATGAGGTCCGGCTCGGCAAGGTGGGGTTGAGCCGCGAGGCGCTCGATGTCCTCTTCGATGCGGCGGCGCTGCTCGGCCGCCTGGTCCAGCAGGCGGGCAGCGGGCAGGAGCCGGAAGAGATCGCACCCATGGTCGAGCGGATCGACGCGGTCCTCCAGGCGAAGCCCGCGGCCGCTTCCGACCGGTCGGTCCTGAACGAGATCGATCTCGACCGGGGGCTGCTCCAGGTGCTGACCGAGTACGAGGAATTCCGGCTGAAGGAGAATATCAGGGGACGCAAGAACCTGTTTCTCGTCAAGGTCGTCTTCGAGCTGGCCGATTTTGAAGCGGGCATCACGGGGCTCAACGAAACGCTCAAGAAGGAAGCCGAGATCATCTGCACGCTTCCCACGGCGGGCGCCGGGGGTAGCGGCATCGGCTTCACGATCATGGTCGGGACGGCCAAGTCGCGCGATGAACTGAAGGCGTCGGTCACCGTGCCCAACGCGGCAATCGAGCAGGTTCCCTACGTGGAGGGACGGAAGGCCGAGGAACCGCGGCAGGAAGCCGGGCTCCGGTCCGTCAGCAATACGGTCCGCGTCGACATTTACAAACTCGACAGCCTGATGAACACCGTAGGCGAAATGCACCTCGTCAAGAACATCATAGGTCGCATCGTGCGGGAGCTCAAGTCCCAGCAGGGCGCCAGCAGCCTTGCCGCAGACCTGCACAAGGCGCAGCGGGGGCTCGAACGCAAACTGAACGAACTGCAGGAAGGCATCCTTGAGGTCAGGATGGTGCCGATCGGGCAGATCTTCAACCGCCTGACGCAGATGGTCAGGAAATACGCGAAGGACGCGGGCAAGGAGATCGACCTCCGGCTGTCCGGCGAGGAGACCGAGCTCGACAAGCTGATGGTCGAGGACCTCGCCGACCCGCTGATGCACCTGATCCGGAACGCCGTTGACCACGGCATCGAATCTCCGGAAGTCCGCAGACAGGGCGGGAAGCCCGAACAGGGCGTGGTGGTGCTGTCCGCTTCTCCGAAGGGAAACCATGTTGTCATCACCGTGGAGGACGATGGCGCGGGGATGGACCCGCGGAAGATCCTCGCGAAGGCCGTCGAGAAGGGCGTGCTGACGCCCGACCACGGGCTCGATCCCGAAACGGACCGCAAGGAGATCCTGGACCTCGTCTTCCTGCCGGGATTCACCACCCGGGAAACGGTCACGGAAATCTCGGGCCGCGGCGTGGGCATGGACGTCGTGAAGAAGAACCTTTCGAAGCTTTCGGGCATGATAGACGTCGAAACGGAAATCGGCGAAGGCAGCCGGTTCACGATGACACTCCCGATCACGCTCGCCATCATCAAGGCGCTTATCGTGGAAGCCGGCGGACAGACGTTTGCCGTGCCGCTCAGTTCCGTCCTGGAGATCATCAGGACCACCGAGGACCAGGTGGAGACCGTTGAAACACGCGAGGTCATCGCCATCCGCAACGAAACGGTGCCGCTCCTGCGGCTCACCGAGGCATTCATGCTGCCGGTCCGGGAAGGGCGTTCATCCCTGTATCTTATCATCGTGGGCCTCGCCGAGCGCCGGCTCGGCATCGTGGTGGAGGCGCTGCGGGACCAGCAGGAAATCGTTATCAAGCCCATGGGAAAACGGCTTTCGAAGGTGCGGGGTATTGCCGGCGCAACCGAATTGGGCGACCGGCGCGGTGTCGTGCTGGTGCTGGACGTGGAGTCCCTCATGGAGGGCGTGCTAAAGAAAACTTCGGCAGGGCCGATAAGATAGGAAAGGAAAAGACCGAAATCCCGATGTCAGAAGACTGACGGTCAATCGTCGGACAGCCTGAAAGCATTGGTCAGGCCCGCAGTTGCCAGTGTTCTGCTCTCTGTCATCTGACTGATATGTACGAGGAATTCTACGGCTTAAAGGAAAAGCCCTTCAACAAGACGCCGGACCCGCGCTTCCTTTTTCAAGGCGCCAAGCACGCCGAAGCGTTGGCCAGGATGCAACTCGCCGTGGACGAGCAGGACATCGTGCTCCTGACCGGCGAGATCGGATCGGGCAAGACGACCCTGTCCCGGGCTCTGATCGACTGGATGGACCGGAGCTACCATCCGGTCCTCATCATCAACCCGCGGCTTTCGCCGTCCCAGCTCCTGCAGATGGTCGCCCTGCGGCTGGGGATCGAGGATGCCGGCCGGCAGCGTCACGGCCTCCTTGAGGCGATCAACGCAAAACTGTTCGAGCTCTTCGAGGCCGGGAAGCGGACCGTCCTCATTATCGACGAAGCGCAGCTCATCCCCGGCAAGGCCACCTTCGAGGAGTTGCGGCTGCTCACGAACTTCCAGCTCGATGACCGGAACCTCCTGGCGCTTGTCCTGATCGGCCAGACCGAGCTGAGGGACCGGCTCGATCGTCGTCCGTACCGGGCGCTCCGCCAGCGGGTCGCCATGCAGTTCCATCTGGGGCCGCTGGAAGCACAGGAAACGCGGGAGTACGTAGCGCACCGGCTCAGGGTCGCGGGCAGGGAGGCCAGGCTCTTCGATGAGGGAGCGCTCGAACTCCTGTTCCGCGAGAGCGGCGGAGTGCCGAGGCGCATCAATATCATCGCCGGGAATGCCCTGCTCGAAGGGTTCGGCAGAGGCGTCGAAATCATCGGCCCCGAGATCATCGAGAGCGTCGTAAGAGATCAATGAACCGGGATCTCGAAAGGCAAAGCGCAAATTGTAAATTGCGCAGGGGAACAGGAAGTCAAAGGGAAGATCAATTGCAATTTTAAATTTGCACTTTGGAATTTTCAGTGGAGCGTTAGCGACGTATGGACATTTTGGCAGCCCGGAAAAAAGCGGCGGAACGTGCCCGCGCAAGTACCGTCAAGGAGCAGGCGGCGGAGACCGCACCTGCTGCGCCGGGGGTCAATGAGGATCTGTCGCAGCATGGGCAGCCCGAACAGGCCGTCGAAGCGTTACCTGCGGCGGCCGTTCCCGAGGACACTTCTCCTGCGGGCGAAGAGGCCGAAGCCGGTCCACCGCCAGAACCGGTCGCTGAGGAGCAACAGGAACAGGAGCTCGAGATGCTCTCGTTCCGTCTCGGCGACGAACACTATGCGGTCATGGTCGACGACGTGAAGGAAGTGCTGAAGAGCAGGGACCTGACGCCCGTGCCGAACGCCCCCAACTATGTCCTGGGCGTGACCGCACTGCGCGGCGCCGTCCTTCCGGTGATCGCCCTTTCAAAGCGTCTCGGTCTCCCTGCGTCCGCACGGGACGAGAAGTCGCGTATCCTGGTCGTGAGCGTGACCGATGAGGACGCGGGGCTCATTGTCGACCGCGTGTCGGGAGTCGTCAAGATCCATCCCGAGGCCATACGGCCGGTACCGGAAACGATTGAGCACGGTGCGGAATACCTGAAGGGTATCGCGCGGAAGGACGACAAGCTGTATATCCTGCTCGATGTGGAGCGGGCATTGGGGACATGATCCAATAAGAAATGTGCGAGAGGCGATTGACGGCCGGTGAAGCGTCGCGTGAAAGCGAAACGACCGTCCTCTGTCCCTCGTATCCAAAAAGGGGGAGGTACGAGTATGAAGCAGAAAAGAGGAAGCAGAATGGCGTTCGCTCTGCTGGGCGCGATGCTGGTTGCCGCAGCGCTCAACGGGTGCGGATCCAGCACGGAGAACAGGCCGCCGGCATCGGGAACGGTGCTCTCGGCATCGACGCCGACCGCGGGCATCGACGTCTGCGCGGGCTGCCACACGGACACGGCAGCGGATTGGCTCTCCACGACGCACGCGAACCTGAACCCGGCGGGAGACCTGGGCAGCCCGGGAAGTCCGACGCTCGGCCAGATAGGCACCTGCACCAAGAACTGCCATAACCCGAACGGGGACAGCGCGCGTGTGGCGCTCGCAGGCTCTCTGGGGACGACGGCCCGTCCGGTCGTTGGCTGCGAAGCCTGCCACGGCCCCGGCAGTCTGCACGCGAACGCGGGCGGCGTGCAGCCCATATCGCTCCTTTCGAACACAACCGGTACCGTCCTTGGCAGCGGTCCGACCGTTACCCTGTCCGGTCAGTTCGTCATGTGCACGTACTGCCATGAACTGCTGAATTCAACGGGCACGGGGACCGTAGTCGCGGCGCATGACGCGGGAGGAGCAGAGGCGGCGAGTGCCAGCGGTAACAATCTGATCATCACCGATACCCACTTCGCCACCGCTCTCACGAGCTTTGGTTCCATAACCCCGACGGGTTACGCCATGGACTTTTCGCGCGAGACGGTCTGTACCGACTGTCACAACCCTCACAAGAACAGCGATATCGCTATCAGTAACGAGTGGGCGGAGTCGGCGCACGCTTCGCGGGCGCCGAGCGAGGCGTGGTCGAGAACCAACTGGTCCAGAAGCCCGACGTGTCAGCGGTGTCATACGACGACCGGGTATGCACAATATGCCGACGCTCTGGCAAGCGGCAATGCCGTTCAGGCCAAGGCCATCCTGTACGGGACCCTTGCCACCTTCCCGGTGCCCTCGGCCGCGAGCTGGAAACCCGAGCTGCTCGAATGCACGGGCTGCCACTCGGACAACAAGGGCGCCCTGCGCAATCCCGGCCCGTATACCGCGGATTACAGCTACAGCTTTTATGTGACCCCCCCGGCGGTCGCCACGATCAGCTCGGTGGCTTCCTTTGCCTATCCGGACCTGGCAGGCTCGAATATCTGCATGCCCTGCCATACCGGCAGGCAGAACGGAGATTCGATCAAGAACATGAACGTCGGGGCGGTGGTCCCCGTGGATTTCACGAACCGGACGATCATCGACGGCCACCACTTCATGGTCGGCGCCGTCATGTTCCGGACCGCGGGATACAACTACAGCGGCAGGGATTACACGAATATCGCCAGATACCTGCACGACAAAATCGGCACGGCCGGCGCCCCGGACACGGGAACGAACGGTCCCTGCGTCGGCTGTCATATGTCCCGCCCGAACGGCGTCGGCGATCATCTGTTCTTTCCGGCCGCGTTCGACGACAACCAAACAGTCATCTCGAGCATCACGGGCAGCATCACGAGCATTCCGAGCGAGGTCTGCTCAAAATGCCACGGCCTGAACGACTCTTCCTTTGTTGCCATGATCAATAACGAAAAGAACTTGTTCGCCAACGCGCAGAGCGCCCTTCAGAAAGTGCTGGATCAGGCCGGATTCTACCAAAGAACGGGCAGCAACACTTTTTACCGCGCCAGGAACCTGTCCTTGATTACGGCGGGAACCGTGACCGCAGTGACCGGAAGCGCGGTCATAACCGGCATAAAGACGAACTGGACTGCGCTTTCACTCGATCCGGGCGATCAGTTCCGCATTGACAGTGACGGGGCATGGTACCCCATTGCCTCCGTGGACCTTGCGACCCAGATCACGCTCTCCACGCCCTATACCGGCGCGACCTTTACTTCGGCGAGCGGGGTCAGTTATACCATCCGCAGGAACGAAACGGTATCGGTTACATACAGCTCGCCGATCGTCACCGGAACCAATACGAATTGGACGAGCCTGATAGCAACAGGAGACAAGTTCCGGGTAGACAAGAACGGCGTCTGGTATTCCATCGCTTCCGTTGACTCCGATACCCAGATTACCTTGACGACGAACTATCTCGGCGCGTCAACGACCACGTCTGGCTTCTCGCTGCAGAACAACGCCACGGCATCGGTAACTTCGGCCAGCGCGACGGTCACGATAACCGGAGCCAATCCTCTCACCCTCGATGTGGGATTGCCTGGTTCGGGCACGACGGGCGACTATTTCCGCCTTGACAGCGATGGGACGTGGTACAAGATCAACAACCGGGATGCGACGACGCTGACGCTGTCATCTGTGTACACCGGCGCAAGCGCCACCGGGGCTTTCACCATCATCAGGAGCAGCGCCAATAATAACTGGCTCTTCAGGGGAGACACCGATATCACCGGCAACACGACGGGCAAGAACACCATGGGCGCAGCCGTCAACCTGGTGGTGTTCAGCAGCACGGAAGAGCCCGGCGCTTTCGTGCATAACCGGTACTATGCGAAGCGGCTCATTTATGACTCGATCGACTGGCTGGATGACGGCGTCCTGAACTATTCCGCCGGCGCCACGCTCACGGCGATCTGCGCACCCGGACCCGGGCGGCCGGCCTGGTGTGACGGGGCGATGACCTATCTTCTGCCAAACGGCGTGATCGGCATTTCCGCGGAACGGCCCTAACCGATACTCAGCACAAGGAGGTTGTCTATAATGGAACAATTCATTCTATGGAGAAAATGGCTGGCGGTCGTGGCCTTGGGCGCCTTTTTCGTCGCCGGGTGCGCTGCGCTCAAGGAATCGAGGCCGCTCCTGCCGATCAAGGAGTATGAAAAAATGATCGTGGGGCGGCTTGACGCGGACTATATCGGAACCGACAACTGCCTCAAGGCGTGCCACGAGCATGACAAGAGGCGCCGGGACTTCGACCTCTCGACCATGGGCGCGCAGCTCTCGCGGGAATCGGGCCTGCCGCTCGTGAACTGCGAAAGCTGCCACGGCCCCGGAAGCCTTGCCGTCGAGCAGCTGACACCGCAGAAGCTCGCGGCCGACGCACAGGTGGGAAAGAAGACGCCCTGCGACTTCAAAACGCTGGTGGACATCAAGAACCTGCCGGCGCCGGCGAAATCCCTTATCTGTCTCAAATGCCACGCTGCCAATGCCACGTTCAACCTGCACAACTGGAACGCAAGCACCCATGCCGTGAACGATATCTCCTGCTCGGACTGCCACCGGATCCACGGCAGTCATAACCTCAAGGTGAAGCCGCGGGATGTGGCGGAGATGTGCGAGCGCTGCCACAGGGACGTGGAGGCGTCCTTCAGCCTGCCGAATCACCACCCCGTTCCCGAGAAGAAGGTCTTCTGCACCGACTGCCACGACCCGCACGGCGGCAGCGGCGAGAAGAACCTCCGCCGGGATACGGTGAAGGATACGTGCACCCAGTGCCATGCCGAGAAGGCAGGCCCCTTCGTGTACGAGCACGCGGACCTGAACGACGACTGCCGCACCTGCCATCTCCCCCATGGATCGGTGAACAACAACCTGCTCACGGCGCGGGAGCCGTTCCTCTGCCTCCAGTGCCACCCGACCCACCCGATTTCGGGAGCGACCACGGCAGAGCAGAAGCGGGCATACTACACCCGCTGCACCGACTGTCATTCCCAGATCCATGGTACCGATACGCCTTCGGCGACCGGCCAGGGCACTTTCGTACGTTAGAGGAGGCTCATTGTTATGAAGAAAATCATCTATTCAATCGCATTCCTGATGCTCTGGGCCTCTCCGCTTCTGGCACAACAGGCGCCCGAAGAGAAGGCGACAGAAACGAAACTGGAGGTCCCGCCCGAGTTCCGGGTCGGCGCAGGCTGGTACGGGGTGGATCAGAACGGAAACACTAAAGCAGGGGAGTACGACCATCTGAAGTCGTCACCCGCCGGCGGGTTCGACATGGAGTGGGACCCCCTTCCGCAGCGCTTCCTGCTCGAATCCTACTTCCTGAACAATAAGGACTACTTCGGCGAGGTGAACTACGCGTTCGGCGATCTCGTCCTGATCAACGGCCTCACGCGTGGCCTGTTCCATAATCTGGATCATTATAGCTTCGGGGCAGACGACCTGTCAACGCCGTCGCCGAGCTTCACGGACCTGAACCCCTTTGATCTCTACGGCGTCGAGAGCCAGCTGCGCAGGGGGTCCGTTCGGTTCAAGACCCCCGACTTCCCCCTCCATCTCTACGTCGAGGCAGTAACCCTGGACAAGGAGGGGCTGGTCCAGCAGCGCTTCCTGACCCTTGGCGGTCTGAACAAGGTTTCCGAATCAAGACCCATCGACTGGAACACGAGCGAGTACCGGGTCGGCTTGAACAGCCACCTGGGTCCCGTCGAGGCTGACTACAGCCATACGGAGATGAAGCTCGCGGTCCTCGATCAGAAGTTTCTGACCGACGCAGATGCGGGAGGTCCCCACAATCTGGTCCCTGACCTCAAGTCCTCCACGGACACGGTCAAGCTGCATACGTCCTATTCGGGCAGGCTCGTGCTGTCCGGCACGTACTCGAACGGGGACCACCAGAACGAGGACAGCAGCGCAAAGGCGAAGTTCACGAACGCGGCGGGCGACCTGATGTTCATGCCAGTGACGAGCGTGATCCTGACCGTCAAATACCGCCACTATGACACGGAAGTGACGAACCCGGCGGTCTTTAACACGGCGACGGGCATCACGCCGATCGATGTGCGCCAGTCCATCTCGTCAACGCGGGACACGGTGAGCGGAGTGGTCCGCTACCGGGCCACCGACCGCCTGACGCTCCGGGGCGAGTACGTGGGCGACAAGACCGACCGCACCAACACGAACATAGACGGGTCGACGAACCCGGCCTTCTGGGACCTGCCCCAGAGCACCACAAAAAACACGGCAAAGATCAACGTGACCTACCGCATCATGAACAAGCTGTCCTTCCGCGCCGATGTCAGCGAGACCAAGGTGGACAATCCGGCCTATGCCACGGACCCCGACAAGGCCCATGGGGCACGCACGGTCCTCACCTGGACGCCGACGCCGAAGTTCAACACCATGCTGAGCTACTCCCTGGTCCGGGAAACACGGGACAATCTCAGCGCTCCGCTCGGCGGCGGCACCCGGGACGCCAAGCGCGACCAGGGGCTCGCCAGCGCGACGGTGATGCTCGGCAACCGCTCCTCGCTCACGGCGAGCTACGGCCTGTATAAGAACGATGTCAACCAGACGATCACGCTTACGGACGGCACGTCGGGAGCGTTGACGACGGAGCCCGGGGTTCCCTACAACGATGCTTCCCAGATGGGTTCGCTGACGCTGACCGTCGCGCCCTCCGAGGGCCTGAACCTGATCGGATCGGCGAGCAGGAGCTACTCCCGCGGCAACTTCGTGATCGCGGGGGCCAACGGTGTGACGAATGTGTCAGGCATCTCCGAGCTTTCGGACATGAAAGTGGTTGACTCGCTCTACAGCATTGGAGCCGAGATGCAGCTCACGAGGCTGGCGAGCTGCGAGATCCGGTATCAGTACCGGCATTACGACGACAAGGTCGACAACTCTCAGGACGGCACGGTGAAACTGACATTGGCCACCCTGTCCATGAAATGGTAGGGGAGGAACTATGAAACCACAGCAATGGCTACTCTCAGCAATCCTGGCCCTGGTGGCCTCTACCGCCTCTGCCGCGGACAAGACGGTGGGAGTTATCATGACCGGGAACCTGGGCTTCTACCAGGAGGTTCACAAGGCGTTTGCGGGCACCCTCGGCAAGGAGGGGTTCGATCACCGCAAGGTTGATACCCTGCTCCAGATGCCGTCCCCGGACCCCCTCTCCTGGACGAACGCCGCCCGCAAAATGGCCGTGGCCGAGGTGAATGTGATCGTGGCCTACGGCGCTCCCGCAGCGATCTCGGCGCTCAAGGAGACGAAGAGCATCCCGATCGTGTACGCCGGGGTCTATGATCCGCAGGCAATCGGCGTAGCTGCGCGGAACGTCACGGGGATCAGCTGCAAGGTTCCGATGACCAGCCTGCTCAAGTATCTCCGCAAAATGATGCCGTTCACGAAGCTCGCCGTCGTGTACAACGAGAACGAACCGGACTCGGTGCGGCAGGCCGATGAACTGACCCAGCTCGAAGGCCAGTACGGGTACCAGAGCGTGCGGATGCCTATCAAGAAGCCCGATGACGCCCGGAAACTCGTCTTCGCCGGAAAGGCCGACGTCGTGTTCATCACCATGAGCTCGGCGGTCAACGAGGCGCTGGAGGGGATCGTGAAGAGCGCCCATGCGTCCAAGATCCCGACGGTGAGCCAGACCGGCGGTTCCAGCGAGAAGGGCGTTATCCTGAGCCTCGCGCCGAGCCCCGTGGAACAGGGAGAGGCAGCGGGGCGGATCGCCGCGCGGCTGCTCAGAGGCGAGAGCCCCGCGAGCATCCCGCCCGAGGTCCCGAAGCTGGTGGAACTCGTCCTGAACCTCAAGGAGGCGAACGCCCTCGGCATCAAGGTGCCCATGGACTTGATTACCGACGCGACGAGGATCATAAAATGAAACTCCTGTCCCGCATGAACCTGAAAGCACGGGCCGTCTTCGCGACGGCCTGCATTCTCCTGCTCGTGCTGGCGTTCAACGCGATCGTGAACATCTCTGTCACGACCAGCCGGTACCGGGAAGCCCTGATCGCCCGGACAGCGGCGACGGCCGATGGCGTCAGGAAGGACATCGTCAAGGCCGTCGGATTCGGCCTTCCCCTGAATGCGCTGGAAGGCATGGGTGACAAGCTTCGCGCGCTGAGCGATGAAGACAAGGACCTCTCCCTCGCCATGATCATGGACATGGATGGCCGCGTGCTCTACGCAAGCGACCGGGCCCTGGAGAATTCGGTGCTGACCGATGCGGCGAGCAAGACGGCGCTGGGCGCCCGGAGCCCCCTGGTGCATTCCTATTCCACGGACAAGGGCGGCCAGTATGAGAAGGTGATCCCGATCATGAGCGTTGACAACAAGCAGCTCGGCGTGTTCCGGATCGCGCTCAAGGAGAGCGCCGTGAACAAGCAGATCGGGAGCCTCCTCCTGTGGGCGCTCATGGTTGCGTTCGTCAGCTTCGCCGCCGCAACGGTCCTGGTCTATCTTTTCGTCGACCGGGTGATCACGAAGCCGATTGGCGAGCAGGTGACCATCGCGAGCAGCATGGCGGCCGGTAACCTCTCGCGGGAGATCGATGTCCGGGGAGAGACGGAGATCGCGACCCTGGGCATCGCCATCAACACGATGTCGGCAAACCTCCGGCAGATGCTCGGGAAGATCAAGCAGACCGCGGCCAGCCTCGGCGAGGCAACGGCGCTCATGAGCAGCGCGACGGTCAAGATGAGCGAGGGCGCGCGGGTGCAGCAGGAGGCGACGGAGCAGAGCGCAAGCACCGTGAGCGAGATGTCGGCGTCGATCAGGAGCGTGGCCGAGAACGCGGAAGAGATGTCGCAGGCCTCGACGAACGCATCGTCGTCTGCCACGGAGATGGCGTTGTCCATCGAGGAGGTCGCGCAGAGCGCCGTATCGCTCACGGCGGCCGCCGAAGACACGGCCTCGTCCATCGAGGAGATGCTCGCGTCGATCAGGCAGGTATCGGAAAATACGGAGCAGCTCTCGACCTCTGCCGAACAGACGTCGTCGTCCGTCACGGAAATGAGCTCGAACGTCAAGGAGGTCGAGCAGCGGGCACTCGAGTCCGCCCGCCTCGCGGAGCGCGTGTCCCGTGAAGCGTCGGAGCGAGGGATGACCGCGATCCGCGAAGCCATCAAGGGCATGCAGAACATCAGGGCGGAGGTGGAAGCCACGGCAGATGTCGTCAACCGGCTCGGCAAACGCTCCCAGGAGATCGGCCAGATCCTGAAGGTCATCGATGAAGTGACCGACCAGACCAGCCTCCTGGCCCTGAACGCGGCGATCCTGGCGGCGCAGGCAGGTGAGCACGGGAAAGGGTTTGCCGTCGTCGCCGACGAGATCAAGGACCTCGCGGAGCGGACGGCAGCTTCTACGCAGGAGATCACCGGTCTGATCATGGCAGTTCGGGAGGAGACAGAGCAGAGCGTGCAGGCGATGGCGCGGGGGATCCAGGCCGTGGAGGCCGGCGCTTCTCTGGTGAATGTGACGAGCAACGTGCTGGAGCAGGTTGCCGAGAGTTCGAAACAGTCCGCCGAAATGGCGCGGGCCATCGAGCGGGCGACGGCGGAGCAGGCCCGCGGCGTGGCCCAGATCACCGAGAATTCCGTCAACATCGCGAGCCAGATCGAACACATCGCCAGCGCCATGCAGGAACAGCAGCGGGGGAGCGAACGCATCGCCCGCGCGGCCGACAAGATGCGCGACATCACCCGCCAGGTGAAGACCGCGACGCAGGAGCAGACCACGGGGGGCAAGCAGATCGCAGCGGCTGTCGATTCGGTGAAGCAGCAGGCGGCCCAGATCGCGCGGGCCACCTCCGACCAGAACGTTGGCGCAAAGAACATCAGCGACGCGGTCGGGAGGATCCAGAAGATCACCCAGGAGACCGTGGATGTTTCCATCGAGATGGACATGGCGGTCCAGGCTCTCAAGGCCCGGGCCGACGTCCTGCACAGCGAACTCGAAAGCTTCCGCCTGTGAGACGTTCCGGGCAGCGATCGCTGATCGACCGCGCCGCGCACCGATGCATCGATGCGGACGGATCATGATCCAGGAGCCTCTCAACCCGTCCATTCGTACCGCGCTGTTCCACTAAAACCACATTCTCGGGAGGGATCGTGCGACTCGGTGTCCGCCAGCGGCTCATCTTCCTCATATTCTCCGGCCTGTTCGTCACCATGAGCCTGATCATCGGCTACCGCTCTGTCATGGAAAAGCGGGCTATCCTCAGCAGTACACAGCAGAACGGCGAGCAGACCGGCAAGCTCATGGCCGAGCTTGCGGCTCCGCTTCTGATGACCTCGGATCTCACTGCCCTCAACTACATGGCGCAGAACTTCCTGCGCACCTCCGACGGGCAGGAGGTCGTGATGCTCGACGTCAAAGGCAATGAGATCGTGCGCGCAATCCGGCCCGACCCCGCCGGGGAACGCATCGCCCTCGGCCCCTTTCCGATCGAGGTGAGCCAGTCGAGGATAGGCGAACTGCGGATCGCCGTCTATCCAGCGGACCTGGCCGGCCGGCTCAGGGCCTACGCGGCGAGCGCGCTTATCGAACACCTCTTCATCTTCCTCATTCTGGCGGTCATCCTGTACCTCTCCGTTTCCCGCAGCATCACCGGTCCGATCCAGGAACTGGGGGCCGCGCTCAAGGACGTGATCGACCGGAAGGATTTCACGCGGCGCGTCGATGCCAGCAGGGATGACGAGATCGGCGCCCTTGCCGCCGGGGTGAATTACCTCATCGAACGCCTCGAAGAGATCGTGATCGACATGAGCGCCATTGCATCCCGGATCAGCGAGCTCAGCCCGCGCATTGCGCAGGCAACGAGGGATATCCGGCAGGACGCCGCGGCCGAAGCAGCGACGATCGCGAGCGTCGTGGCCTCTGTCGGGAAGATGTCGGCATCGGTCCAGGCCGTGGCGGAGAGCGCGGGGACCCTGTCGACGTCCGCCGAAGAGACCTCATCGTCGATCCTCGAGATGAACGCGTCGAACCTGGAGGTGACGCGTCACACCGGTGAGCTTGCCTCGGCCGCGGAAGGCGTCACCACGTCGGTCACGACCATGAATGCGTCTCTCCGCGAGGTTGCCGAGCACATCGAATCGGTATCCTCGGCGGCCGAAGAGACGTCCGCGTCGTCGATCCAGATCGAAGCAACGGTCCGCGAAGTCGAGCAGGCGGCGAGAGAGTCGGCCCGCCTTTCCCAGCAGGTGTCGTCCGAAGCGCACGACATCGGTGTCCATTCCATCCATGAGATCACCGGGGCCATGAGCCGCATCAAGGAGTCCATGGCCAAGTACGCCGGCCTGATCACCCACCTGGGCAGCCGCTCCGAAGAGATCGGGAAGGTCCTGGGTGTGATCGTGGACGTGACGGAGCGGACCAACCTGCTGGCGCTGAACGCCTCGATCCTGGCAGCGCAGGCCGGCGAGCAGGGCAGGGGGTTCGCGGTCGTAGCCGGGGAGATCAAGGCGCTCGCGGACCGCACCGCGGGATCGGCCCAGGACATCGCGAAGCTCATCGCGTCGGTCCAGCAAGAGACCCGGGAGGCCGTCGAGGCCATGAACGAGAGCCTGGCCGCCGTCGACGAGGGTGTAAGCCGGTCCGATGCCGCCGGCGGCGCGCTCAACAAAATCCTGTCCAGCGCAGGCCAGTCCGCGGAAACAGCGAATATGATCGAACGGGCCACGGCGGAACAGTCGCGCGGGATCAAACAGGTGAGCGACGCCATAGCCAATGTCAAACAGATGATGGGCCAGATCTCATCGGCCACGCAGGCGCAGAGCAAGAGCACCGAGATGATCCTGAACGCTTCGGAAGGCATGCGGGAAATCGCACGCCGCGTGAATACGGCGATGGTCGAACAGGAGCGGGGGGGCAAGCGGATCGCCGAGGCCGCCGAGAACGTGACCGCGGGCGCCGGCACGATTGCAGCGAGCTCCTACGAGCAGGGCCAGTTCGGCAGCCAGATCCTGGACGCGATGCTGCGCGTTCAGGATCTACCCCGGAAGACCATGAAGCGGATGGAAGAGCTGGAGGCTTCGATCGGGAGCCTTGAGGAGCAGACACGGCTTCTGAGCCAGGAACTGATCACCATGACGGTGAGAACATCGGCTGCCCGGCCTTCCCGGCAGGCGTAATCGGTTTTGCCCCCGCCGAGGGCCGGGCGGGCTCCAGGAGAAGGGCGATGCCGGTTCGTGCGAAGGAACTCATACGGACGATTACGCTGAGGAAGCAGATCGAAGCCAGCAGAGGCCTTCAGATCGCGGTGGCGTTCGCCGGCATCATCTCCGCGCTTATGGTTCTCGGCACGATCTTCGAGGCTCCCGTTCTGATCTACGGCCAGTACCGCGCCATCGAAACTCGCGGCCGCGAACGGGGCCTCTTCCTCGGCAGGGCCGGGACCGATCCCATCACGGGCAAGGACATGGTCGCGCTGGACGCACTCGTGGCCGAAGCCGTCACGCGGGAGATCGATAAATTCAAGGTATGACCGCTGCCTGCCGGCAGGGGGGAATGGGGAGGCGCCGTGTTCGTAAAAAACAAAAAGAGCCAGACGCCGGCCGCTGCTGAGGAGAACGTCCTGCTCGTGACATTCCGGGTCGGGGCCGAGGAGTACGGGCTCGACATCAATGCGATCACCGAGGTGATCCGTCCGCTGAAGATCACTCCCCTCCCCAAGATGCCGGCGTTCGTCGAAGGGGTGATCAACCTGCGCGGCGCGATCATCCCCATCGTTGACCTGCGGAACCGGTTCGAGCTGAAGGACGTACAGAACGACATGCGGAAAATGCGGATGATCGTAACGCGGGGCGCACTGCCGGCGCCGGGGCGCTCGGCGGGCCTGCTCGGGCTCGTGGTGGACAACGTCGACGAGGTTATTTCCGTACCGAAAAAGGACATGGCCGCGGCGCCCGATGCGGCCAAAGGAAGGAGCGCGGATTTCATCGCGGCGATGGCAAAGGTTGGCGAGCGCCTGATCATCGTGCTCGACATCACCCGCATATTGAGCCAGCAGGAGCGGCGGGCGCTGGCGGAGGCAAGCAATGGCTGATCTGGAAGGGCTGGGTGGAAAACTGCAGAGCACGGACGCCGAAGAACGGCGGGAGGCCGCGGTCGATCTCGGGCGATACGGACGCGAAGCCGTGCCCTACCTGTTTCGCGTCATCGGCGACAGCGACTGGCGGGTGCGGAAGACCGTTGTCGAGGCGCTGGTCGGTCTTGCCGATAGCGACGTGGTAGCGGGTCTCGTGCACGCCCTTGCGGCCCATGACAATGCCGGGGCCAGGAACTCGGCGATCGAAGCGCTCGTCGAGATCGGCGCAGCGTCGGTCGGCCCCCTCCTCGCATCGCTGCCGGACCCCGATCCCGACGTCACGAAGTTCATTGTCGATGTGCTCGGCGACATCCGGGACGTGCGGAGCGTGCCGGCGCTGATCGAGAGGCTGTCTGACCCCGACGAGAATATCCGGGTCGCGTCCGCCGAGGCGCTGGGCAAGATCAGGGACCGCAGGGCCGTGGACCCCCTGCTTGCCTGTCTTTCGCGGTACGATCAGGGCTGGCTCGATTATGCGGCGGCCGAGGCGCTGGGCGAGATCGGCGACGACCGGGCGCTCGGACCGCTCATTGCGGCGCTCGGCCGGAGCAGTCTACGGGAGCCCGTTCTGGAGTCCCTCGGCAGGATCGGGAACGTGGACACGCTTGCGCCGCTCCTGGCCGGAATCGCCGACCCCCTCAGGATCGTGCGCGAAGTTTCACTCACGGCGCTCATCGCGATCCACCGGAAGAGCACGGAGGCGGACCGGGGCCGGATCGTTGCAGCCGTGAGGAGCGGCGCGAACGACCGGATCGTGAACTTTCTCGAGGAAATGCTGATCACGAGCACCGGTGAACTGCAGCAGGCGGCCATCGCAGCCCTCGGTTGGGCAGGCAGGGAAAGCTCGATCAGGAAACTGCTGGCGCTCCTCAGAGAAGAGGATATGGAAGAACCGATGGTGCGCGCGCTGGTTACCCTCGAAGCGGACGCGACCGGCTTTCTGCTGGAGTACCTGCGCGATGACAACGCGCTCGTCAGACGGACCGTGGCCCGCGTTCTGGGCAGCAAGGGGCGCGCCGAAGCAGAGGAACAGCTCATTGAGCTGCTGCAGGACGAAAACGGACATGTCCGGAGCACCGCCGCCGAGGCGCTGGGCCATCTGCACAGCCGGACCGCCATCGGTCAGCTTCTGGAACTGCTGACCGACGAATATGAAAGCGTCCAGGAGTCGGCGATCATCGCGCTGGCGGAGATCGGCGAGGAGTCGGTGCTTGACGGCCTTCTGAAGGACTTTACCTCCCGGGACCCCGCTCTTCGCAGGAACATTGTGCTGCTCATGGGAAAGTTCTCGAGCGACCGGGCGATCGAGGCGATGGCCTTCGCGCTCAAGGACGAGGAGCCGGCCGTCCGCAAGGCAGTGGTACACTCGCTGGGAACCCTGACGGGCGAACGCTCGTACCGGTCACTCATGCTGGCGGTCACCGACGACGACCCGGAAGTGCGCATGCTGGCTGCCGACGCGCTGGGGGGCACCGGCCGGCCGGAGGCGGCTGATACGCTTCTGTCCCTCCTCCAGGACCCCGACCTCTGGGTCAGGGCAGCGGCGGCGCGGGGTCTGGGCAAGATCGGCGGCGACCGGATCGGCAACGCGCTTGCCGGACATCTTTCCCAGGCCGCTGACATTTTTCTCCTCGCCATCGTTGAGGTCCTGGGACAACTCAGGCCTCCCGCCGCGCTCGAACGGCTCCTGAAGCTCGCCGACCATACCGATCCCGAAGTGCGCAAGACGGTCATCGGCGCGCTCGCCGGTTATCCCTGGGGCCTGGTCCGACAATCCGTCATCGCTCAGCTTTCGGACCAGCATTGGAGCGTGCGGAAGACGGCGATCGAGGTCCTGGGCCAGAAAGGGGACGCCGCTGCGGCGCCGCTGCTGGAGCGCATCGCCGACGAGGACCCTGACGGCACGGTGCGGGAGACTGCCAAGGACGCGCTCAAGAATCATGTTTGAAGAGAAGATCATTCCCCTGCCTGACGATGTCTTCAGGCTCCTCCGGGACTTCATCCACGACTACTGCGGTATCTACTTCGACGACGGGTCAAAGTTCCTGCTCGAACGGAGGCTGTCGCGCCGGCTCGAGCAGCGCCAGCTCAAGACCTTCGAAGAGTACTACCATTTCCTCCGCTATGACCGGAAGCGTGAAGAGGAACTGACTGTCCTCGTCGACAACCTTACGACCAATGAGACCTATTTCTTCCGGGAGAGCCCGCAGCTCCGGGCCTTTTCCGAGGAGATCCTGCCCGAACTACGGCAGACCCTCGAGCCCCGCAGGACGCTCCGGATCTGGAGCGCCGGCTGTTCAACCGGCGAGGAGCCCTACACGATCGCAATGCTGCTGCTCGAGTCGGGAACCTGGTGGCGCGACTGGCAGGTGGAGATCCTCGGCAGCGATATCAATCAACGGGTTCTCCATACGGCGAGAAAAGGCGTGTACAAGAAGGGTGCCTACCGGGCCACAAGCCCCGAGATGCTCGCGAAATATTTCATCGAAGAAGAGAAGGGCAACTACCGGATCATCGACAGGGTGCGGGAACTGGTGTCCTTCAGCTACCTGAACCTGCTCGATCCCTACAAGACCGCCCTGATCAGCAACATGGACATCATATTCTGCAGGAACGTCATCATCTATTTCGACAAGGAAGCGAAGAAAAAAGTCATCGCCAGTTTTTATGACAAGCTCCGGGAAGGCGGCTACCTGCTGCTCGGGCACTCGGAGTCCCTGATCAACATTTCGAACGCCTTCCTGCTGCGCACGCTCAAATACGACATGGTGTACCAGAAGCCTGTCAGGGGGAAGTGAGCGGAAGGCCGATGAGCAAAGCCCGCATTGCAAGCACCGGGTGTGAACGGGAAGCCGACAAACGTCATCGCGGCCGCAACATTGAGAAAAGACGCGGGACCGCGGGACAGGACGAGATATGAAGACGATCAAGGCCCTCGTTGTTGATGATTCGGCCTATAACCGGACCACCATCTCCCACATGCTGGCCTCTGACGCGGGGATCGAGGTGGTCGGCACGGCGCATGACGGCGTTGACGCCGTTGCAAAGACGCTGCGCCTTGCCCCCGACGTGATCACGCTCGACCTGGAAATGCCGAACATGGACGGGTTCACCTTCCTGCGCTGGCTCATGAGGGAGCGGCCGACGCCGGTGTTGGTGATCTCGTCGCGCTCGGACAGCCGCAGCGTCTTTCGCGCCCTGGAGCTCGGGGCCGTTGACTTTTTGGCGAAGCCCGAGGCGCGCATTTCGAGGAGCATCGAGGGTGTCCGCGAGGAGCTGGTCGCCAAGGTCCAGGCCGTGCTACACCTCGAAATGGCGAAGGTCCAATCCGCGATCGGGCTGCTTGCCGCCGAGAAGGCGGCCCCGCCCCCCCGTAAGGAGGACGACGTCCGGTTCGAGAAGAGCAACGTCGAGGTCGTTGCCGTGGCATCTTCGACCGGAGGCCCGCCCGCGGTGCAGGCCATTGTGACCGCCCTGCCGCCCGATTTCGGAGCCGCCATTGTCGTCGCGCAGCATATGCCGGCCGGGTTCACCAAGAGCTTCGCTGAACGACTGAACAAGCTCTCGTCCCTGGTCATATCCGAGGCCGGCCCCGGCGACCGGGTCCGCCCGGGACTGGTTTTCATCGCGCCCGGAGGGTACCACCTTGTGCTGAAACGGGACCGGACCGGATTGTTCACCGATCTGGTTTCCCGCGGACCCTCCGACAAATACGTGCCGTCCGCTGACCAGCTGATGACCTCGGTGGCCGAGGCCTGCGGAGCTGCCGCGCTGGGCGTCGTGCTGACAGGAATGGGCAGAGACGGCGCAGAAGGCGTCCGGGCGATCAAACGGCGGCAGGGGCAGTGCCTGGCCGAGAGCGAGGAGAGTGCCGTCATCTTCGGCATGCCTCAGGAGGCCATCCGCACGGGGTCCGTTGACAAGGTGCTGCCGCTTGGTGCGATGGCAGGGGAGATCCTGGCGCGCTGCAGGACGGGAAAGAGCACGAATCACCGTGCCGAATGAAGAAATTGTTCTGTTCTCCCAAAGTGATAATGTCGTATTTCTCCCAAGCAGAAATGTCGTATTGTCCTCCCGTCAAGGGAGGGCGCGATGGGGAGAGGCATTATCACGATGAGCATGAGGGAAGCAAAGCGGCTGCATTTGGTCCGGAAAGCCATAGAGAGAAGGATAACGCAGGCAGAGGCGGCAGAGCTGTCTGGTTTATGCCTGCGGCAGCTGCAGCGGATTATTCGGCGGGTCAGAAGGGAGGGTGACCCGGGAATTTGTCACCGTGCGCGCGGCAGGAAACCGAACAACCAGATACCGGAGGCAATGAAGCACAAGACAATCGAGCTTTGCCGAGAACGGTATCGGGAGTTCGGCCCTACCCTTGCGAGTGAAAAGCTTCTGGAAAAGAATCGTATCAAGGTAAGCGTCGAGACGCTGCGGACCTGGTTTCTTGAGGCAGGATTGCCGTACCGGAAGCGCAAGAAGCGACCACATCGCCAGTGGCGGGAACGGAAAGCGTGCCGGGGCGCCATGGTCCAGTTGGACGGTTCTCATCACGACTGGTTCGAGGGTCGGGGACCGAAGTGTGTGCTGATGGCATTTGTGGATGATGCCACGGGAGAAGTGTACGCCAGGTTCTATGATTACGAGGGAACCCTCCCGGCCATGGACTGTTTCAAAGGATATATCAAGCAGTACGGCATTCCTCAGAGCGTGTATTTAGACCGTCATTCGACCTATAAATCGACTGTTCACTACCAGACGATCGAGGACCAGCTTGAAGACCGGCATCTGATGAGCCAGTTCGAAAGGAGCCTTCAGGAACTCGGAGTGACGGTGATCCATGCCTATTCCCCGCAGGCCAAGGGCCGGGTGGAGCGGCTGTTCGGGACATTTCAGGACCGGGTGATAAAAGAAATGCGGCTGGCAGGCGTCAGGAATAAAGACGAGGGGAATGCCTTTTTGCAGACGTACTTGCCGGATTATAACCGGCGGTATCGGGTGTCTCCAGCCAAGGACACGGATATGCACCGTCGGTTCAAGAACCATCGGGAATTGGATCGGATCCTGTCAATTCGTTGCTCACGGGCCTTGCGGAACGACTTTACCGTAGCGCACGACAAAAGACTTTATCAGATCAAAGACAATATCCGGGCCAAGAAGGTAACCGTGGAAGAGCGTACAGACGGATCAATGAGGATTCTGCATAACGGCCAGCGGGTGCAGTACCAGGAGATCACTGCTCGCCCAGAGAAAGAACGTAAGGAGTCGCCCAAGCTGTACAAGACGTGGGATCGGGGAAAACCGACGCGCATACACCCATGGAGAGCAAGCTTCAACCCTGATCGAAGGCAAAAACCAGCAGTGTCCACTGTTCCTTAAAATAGGACATTTCTGCTTTGGTAAGAATACGACATTTCTGCTTGGGCTTGACAAATGAAGAAATTGTTCTTGACTTTTCAGGCCGAATAATAGATATTTATACTTCCTTTTTGGGGGAACCGGGCGGATAGCTCAGCTGGGAGAGCACAGCCCTTACAAGGCTGGGGTCACAGGTTCGATCCCTGTTCCGCCTACCATATCATGCTCGTTTGGAGCGATGAGTTTGTTGTACCCTCCACTCACTGCTCCGGACTCTCTTCGACGCACTCATCCGAGGGGTGGTAGTTCAGCTGGTTAGAACGCCGGCCTGTCACGCCGGAGGTCGCGGGTTCGAGCCCCGTCCGCCCCGCCATTCAGTCCGACAACAGAATAAAAAAGCCGAGGCATGGTGCCCCGGCTTTTTTGCTTTCCCTCGGGAACGAACGCGGCTATTTCCCCAGCAGCGTGGTGAAGGTATCGTGGTGGCTCTCCTCATCGGCGAGGATCTGTTCAAAGAGAAGCCGCGTCGTGGAATCCCCCTCTGCCGAGGCCTGCTTGATGATGGCCTTGTAGAGTTCGATAGCTTCTTCCTCGGCCTTGGCATCGGCCTCGAGCATCTCCTGCATGGATCCGCCGACCTTGATCGGGTCGGGCTTGGTGGTGGGAACGATGTCAAAGTAGAACAGGCGCTCAGCGATCTTTTCCGCATGTTTCATCTCGGCGATCGCCACGTCCTCGAACACATCGGCGATCCCGGCGGATTCAAGGCCCTTGGCCATCACATGCTGCCACATGTACTGGACGCTCACCTGGATCTCCCGTGCGATTGCCTTGTTGAGCAGATCTGTCAATGCCGCGCTTGCTTTCTGTACCATAAGAATCTCCTTTCCCTGGTGAA
>DATIZR010000064.1 GCA_035516965.1 Nitrospirota bacterium | reverse complement strand
GGCAAAGCTCTTCGCCACCGATGTCGCGATGAAGGTCACTACCGACGCCGTCCAGGTAATGGGCGGCTCGGGCTACATGAAGGAATATCCCGTCGAGAAGATGATGCGGGACGCCAAGATCCTGCAGATCTATGAAGGCACCAACCAGATCCAGCGCAATGTCATCGCCCTCGATATGATCCGGGAAGCGACAAGAGCAAAGTAAGAAACAACCATGACTGCCCCTTGTGCTTAAATGTTTCCGTGTTCATCAGTAAGGCTGGTCGGTTTTTTTGGAGATAGCGACATGAATATCATCGTTCTGGTCAAACAGGTCCCGGACACGTCGGAAGTGAAGATCAACCGGGAGACGAACACCCTCATCCGCGACGGCGTTCCGAGCATCATCAATCCCTTCGACATGTTCGCCATCGAAGAGGCGCTCAGGCTCCGGGAGAAACACGGCGGGAAGGTGACCGCGGTGACCATGGGACCGCCGCAGGCGGCGGAGTCGCTGAAGGAAGCAGTTGCCATGGGCGTTGACGATGTGGTGCTCATCTCCGACCGCGCCTTTGCCGGCGCGGACACCTGGGCCACGTCCTACACGCTTGCGAAGGGAATCAGGAAGATCGGAAGTTTCGACCTGGTGATCGCAGGCAAGCAGGCCATCGACGGCGACACGGCGCAGGTGGGGCCGGAAACGGCGGAGATGCTCGGCATCCCCTTCGTCGCTTATATAAGGAAGATCGAGAACATTGACAGCGGCAAAATGACCGTGGAGCGCATGATGGACGAGGGTTATGATGTGGTCGAGACCTCCCTGCCCGCGCTCATCACCGTGGTCAAGGAGATCAACCAGCCGCGGCTGCCGTCGCTCAAGGGCAAGATGAAGGCAAAGAGCCTGAAGGTGGCGACCCTGACCGCGAAGGACATTGAGGCTGACGAGAACATGATCGGGCTCAAGGGGTCTCCGACCAAGGTCGTCAGGATATTCCCGCCCGCGCCCCGGGGCCAGCGCGAGATCCTTGCCGGCACCCTGGACCAGCAGGTCGAGCAGGCAGTGAAAAAGCTGAAGGAACAGTCATTAATTTAACAAGATGACAGAAGACCGGACGTACGGAAGTCAGTCTGGATGGCTACCTGCCTTGTCTGTGATCTGACCGCTGTCCTCTGATTTCCAAGGAGTTACCCGTGAGCGTGAAAGTCGATATCAAGAAGTGTACCGGGTGCGAGACCTGCGTCACGAGCTGCCCGTTCGGGGCGATCGAAATGCGCGATGGCAAGGCCTTCATCACCGAAAGCTGCACCATGTGCGGAGCCTGCATCGAGGCCTGCGAATTCAAGGCCATCGAACGGACCGGCGAAGAGGCCGTAGCTGCAGCAAAGGACCTCTCCGCCTTCAAGGGAGTATGGGTCTATGCGGAGCAGAACAAAGGAATCGTCTCGAGCGTCACCTTCGAGCTCCTGGGCGAGGGAAGGAAACTCGCGGACAAGCGCAAAGCCGCGCTTTCGGCGGTCCTGATCGGCCACGGCGTCAAGGACCGGGCACGGGACCTGATCGCCCACGGCGCGGACCTCGTCTATGTCGCCGACGACCCCGTCCTCAAGGACTTCAATGACGACTCCTACAGCGCCGTCCTCACCACGCTTGCGACCCTGCATAAGCCGGAGATCGTACTCGCCGGCGCGACCGCTATCGGCCGTTCCTTTATCCCCAAAGTGGCCGCTAAACTCTACACCGGCCTCACGGCCGATTGCACTTCGCTCGACATCGATCCCGAGACCGGCAACCTCCATCAGACCCGCCCGGCCTTCGGCGGGAACATCATGGCTACCATCGTGACCCCCAACCACCGTCCCCAGATGGCCACGGTACGGCACAAGGTCATGAAGCCTGCACCGCGCGATGATTCCCGGAAGGGCGAGGTCATCGACGTGAAGTTCACCCAGTCGGGGGACCTCCGCACGAGGGTCATCAGGACCATGGAAGCATTGGGCGAAACGGTGAACATCTGCGAGGCGGACATCATCGTGGCCGGTGGGCGTGGCCTGGGCAGCGCGAAGAACTTCGAGATGCTCCAGGAACTGGCCATGACGCTCGGCGGCGCGGTCGCCGCGACCAGGGGGGCTGTTGACGAGGGGTGGATCCCCTATGCCCACCAGGTCGGCCAGACGGGCAAGACCGTCTGCCCCAAGCTCTATATCGCCTGCGGCATCTCCGGCGCTATCCAGCATGTCGCCGGCATGCAGTCATCGGATGTGATCGTGGCCATCAACAAGGATCCCGATGCGCCGATCTTCAGCGTCGCCACCTACGGCATTGTCGGTGACGTGCATGAGGTCGTCCCCATCATGATCAGGAAGATCAGGGAAATGCGCGGGTGAGAACCCGTGAGGAGTCAGGGGAGAACCGTGACCCCTGCTCCCCCCCTTCTGTGCTTTCAGAGGTCATCTAATGAAGATTGCATTCATCTTCCCGGGCCAGGGTTCGCAATATGCGGGCATGGCCAAGGAGTTCGTCGAACAATTCCCGGAGTCGAAGGAAGTGTTCGACGTTGCCGGTTCCGTTCTCGGCTTCGACCTCCTGCAGCTCTGCCTACAGGGCCCCGTCGAGAAGCTGAACCTGACCGAGAACACGCAGCCCGCAATTCTCGCCGCGAGCATTGCCATGCTCCGGCCGCTGGAGCGGCGCGGACTGACGGCCTCGGTCGCCGCTGGCCACAGCCTGGGCGAATATACGGCAATCACGGCCGCCGGCGGCATGGAGGTCGGGGATGCCGTCGCGCTGGTGCAGAAGCGCGGCCGCTTCATGCAGGAGGCCGTCCCGGAAGGGACCGGTCTCATGGCCGCCATCCTCGGCATGGAGCGGCAGGACGTAGAAAAAACTTGCCTTGACGCTTCTAAAAATGGTATAGTTGCCCCTGCAAATTACAACACTCCTGGCCAGATCGTGATCGCCGGAGAGAAAAAGGCCGTGGAACTTGCGATGGAACTCGCCAGGGCGGCAGGCGCGAAGAAGGTGGTCCCCCTCGCCGTGAGCGTCCCGTCCCATTGCCGGATGATGCAGGCGGCCGGCCAGCGGCTTGCGCGGGAGCTCGAAACGGTCACGATCAAAGACCTGCGCATGCCCATCGTGAACAACGCGGATGCGAAGTTCCTGCAAAGCCCGGCAGAGATCAAGGCATCGCTGATCCGGCAGATAAGCTCCCCGCTCTACTGGGAAGATTCGATCAAGAACATGGCTGCTGACGGCTGCGACACCTTCATCGAGATCGGACCGGGCAAGGTGCTCTCCGGGCTGGTGAAGCGCATCGTCAAGGACGCAAAGGTGCTGAACGTCGAAGATCAAAAGAGCATGAACGATACCCTGAACGCCATCGGCGTTTCGTAGCGATCTTGAACACATTTCCGCCCAAGGAGGTTGTGCATGGTTACGAGAATCGTCAGAATCATTGTATTGGTATCGGCGGCAGCAGGCATGTTCATCGTCTCCCCCAGCATGACGAACGCGGGCCAGGCGGTGAATGCGAAAACGGTTGCCGAACACATGGATAAGAGCAAATACTCGTCAGCCGAAATCAAATCGTACCTGAAAGGCCTCAAAGGGAGCGAGATAACTGCCGAGGGAAAGATCGATGAGATCCTGACCGGCAAGACCGGGAACCGGGTCGTCGTCTTCGTCAAGGTCCCCGGACGGGAAAAAGAATTCGTCGTCGATGTATACGTCAATGATTCCGGCAAACTGAATAAAAATGACCAGGTGTCGTGCAAGGGTGAATATGCCAAGTACAATATGTTTACCCTGAACGGCATCGCCCTGAAAGACGGTACGTGCACAAAGAGATGAGCTCTCCGCGTATTCCGGGCTTTTGCGTGAGCGCAGGTCACCTCAATGAAGCAGGAGAATCTCATGAGCATTAGCGGGAAAACGGCGCTCGTAACGGGCGCGGCGCAGGGCATTGGCCGGGAAATCGCCCTTGCGCTTGCGTCGGACGGAGCGGATGTCGCGATCTGCGATGTGAACCTCGAGGCCGCGCAGAAGACCGCTGCCGACATCGGGGCCAAGGGAAGAAAATCGCTGGCCCTCAAGGCCAATGTCGCCGCATCCGCCGATGTCACGGCGATGGTCGACCAGGTCATCGAGAAGTTCGGCAGGATCGACATCCTCGTGAACAACGCGGGCATCACCCGGGACGGGCTCATCCTCCGGATGAAGGATGAGGACTGGGACCTGGTGCTGGACATCAATCTGAAAGGCTCGTTCCTGTGCGCAAAGGCGGCGCTCAAGTACATGTCCAAGCAGCGCGGCGGCACCATCATCAGCATCGCATCGATCGTCGGCGCCATGGGCAATGCGGGCCAGGCGAACTATGTGGCCTCGAAGGCGGGCCTCATCGGCCTGACGAAGACCATCGCGCGGGAATATGCGAACCGGGGCGTCACCGCCAACGCCGTAGCGCCCGGCTTCATCGAGACGGCCATGACCCAGGCCCTGCCCGAGAACGTCAGGCAGGAGCTGGCCAAGCAGATCCCGATGGGCAAGCTTGGCACCCCCGAGGACGTGGCGAACGCGGTCCGGTTCCTTGCATCACCCTGGGCATCGTACATCACGGGCCAGGTGGTCCACGTGAACGGCGGCATGTACATGTAGCAACAGGATCACCCCGTCCGCTCCCAACAGCAGGCGGCAAGCGGACGCATAGAAAGACATTTTCCGACACAGGAGGATACCCATGGCAGATGTGGATGCAAAAGTAAAAAAGATCATTTCTGAGCAGCTCGGCGTACCGGAAACGGACGTCAAACCCGAAGCTTCCTTCGTCAACGACCTGGGGGCCGACTCGCTCGACACGGTTGAGCTCGTCATGGCACTGGAAGAGGAGTTCGGCGTCGAGATCCCCGATGAGGATGCTGAAAAGATCGCGACGGTGCAGAACGCGGTCGACTATATCAAGGCAAAGGCAAAATAAGAGCCGAGACAGCCAGAGCACGGACAGCAGAAATCTGAGTTTCCGAAGGACTTCCAAAAGCCAGAAGACCTCCCCTGCTGCTGCAGGGGCCGGTTTTTTGGCTTTTCGGATTTTTGTCCGTGGGTAAAGGCCGCCTCGGACCGTGATCCCATACAACGCTTCACCATCCGCGGGAGGACGCATCCTCTCACGGTGATTTTCGCAGGAGGTAACCCTCTCTTGAAAAGAAGAGTCGCCGTCACCGGCGTCGGGATGATCACTCCCGTCGGCCTGGACACGGAATCAAGCTGGGAAGGCCTGATCAAGGGCAAATCCGGCATCGGTCCCATCACGCAGTTCGACGACAAGACCATCCCGACGCAGATCGCGGGAGAGATCCACGGCTTTGACCCCGAAAAGTTCATCGAGCCCAAAGAGATCAAGAAGATGGACCGGTTCATTCATCTGGCGATCGCGGCAAGCCAGATGGCCATGGACATGTCGGGTCTCAAGATCACGCCCGAGAACGCCGACCGGGTCGGCGTCATGGTCAGCGCAGGCATGGGCGGCCTCCCGGCGATCGAGAAATACCACAAGATCTATCTCGAGCGGGGCATCCGGAAGGTGACCCCCTTCTTCATCCCCATGCTGATCATCAACGAGGCGGCGGGAATGGTCTCCATCCGCTATGGCGCCAAGGGCCCCAACATCTGCATGGTCACCGCCTGCGCGACCGGGACCCATTCGATCGGCGAGGCCTTCAAGTGGATCCAGCGGGGCGATGCCGACGCGATAATTGCCGGCGGCACGGAGTCCTGCATCTGCCCGACCGGAGTGGGCGGATTCAATGCCATGAAGGCCCTCTCGACACGAAACAGCGAACCGCAGCGGGCAAGCCGTCCCTTCGACGCGGAGCGGGACGGGTTCATCATGGGCGAAGGCTCCGGGGTGGTCATCCTGGAAGAGATGGAATCGGCGCTGAAACGCGGCGCACGCATCTACGCGGAGGTCGTCGGCTACGGCGCAACGGGCGATGCCTACCATATCACCTCCCCGGCTCCGAACGGCGAAGGGGCGGCGCGGTGCATGGCCATGGCGATCAAGGATGCCGGGATCGCGCCGGCGGAGATGGGCTATATCAACGCACACGGAACGTCGACCAAGTACGGCGACGAGCTCGAGAGCATTGCCATCAAGACCGTGTTCGGCGATCGCGCGTACAAGATCCCGGTGAGCTCCACGAAGTCGATGACGGGACACCTGCTCGGCGCCGCCGGAGGCGTGGAGGCCGTGATCTCGATCCTCGCGCTCGACCGCGGGGTCCTGCCGCCCACGATCAACCTGGAAAACCCCGATCCCGAATGCGATCTCGATTACGTCCCGAACACCGCGAGAAAAGCCCGGGTCGACGTTGTCATGTCGAACTCCTTCGGCTTCGGCGGTACGAACGCCTGCCTGGTGTTCCGGCGCTGCAAACCGTAGCATGTCCCGCCTCCCGGAACTCCAGCAGCGCATCGCCTACCGGTTCAGGGACCCGGAGCTCCTCGAGCAGTCCCTGACGCACAAGTCCTACGCGAACGAGAACAGGGTCGCCAGCCACAATGAACGCATGGAGTTCCTCGGCGACTCCGTCCTGAACCTGGTCGTCAGCGAATACCTCATGAAGACCTGCCCCGACTCGAGCGAGGGCGACCTCTCGAAGCTCAGGGCCGCCGTGGTGAGCGAACCGGCCCTGGCCGCGGTCGCCCGCGAGATCGGCCTCGGCTCCCACCTCCTGCTCGGACGGGGTGAGGAGCAGACCGGCGGAAGGGACAAGGACTCGCTCCTCGCCGACTGCCTTGAAGCGCTCATTGCCTCCATCTACCTCGATTCGGGCAAGGACGAAGCCGGGGCCTTCATCCTCCGGTTCTTCGAGGAAGGCATCCGGAAGAACTGCACATCGGGCGGAGCCGTCGAGTACAAGACGAGGCTCCAGGAACTCTGCCAGGAGCGCCTCAAGCAGCTGCCCGAGTACCGCATCGTGTCGGAGACGGGCCCCGACCATCAGAAGCAGTTCGCCGTGGAAGTCTGGATCAACGGCCGGGCGAGCGGACGCGGCGAGGGCCGGAGCAAGAAGGAGGCCGAACAGCACGCGGCGAAGGAAGCACTCCAGCTGCTCGGTGCACTCCGGTAGAGAACTGGGTCTGCAGGTCTTTCATTTTCAATCTTCATTTTGCCTCACTCAATTCGGGCACAGCCCCTATGATCATCCCCTTCTTCATTCCCCATGCCGGATGCCCCCACCAGTGCGTTTTCTGCGATCAGAGGAACATCACCGGCCGGAAAACCGCTGACGAACCATCATCCCTGCATCGAACCGTAAACCGCTATCTCGAGTCCCGCACTTCAGAAGAGCCGTGCCAGATCGCGTTTTATGGAGGCACGTTCACCGCTCTTCCCCCCGCGACGCAGAAAGCGTACCTCGAGGCCGCGCAGCCCTTCATCGCATCCGGCAGGGTCAGGAGCATCAGGCTGTCCACGCGGCCAGACTGCATCTCGCGGGAGGTCCTCGGTCTTCTGAAGGAGCATCGCGTCGAAACCGTCGAGCTCGGTGTCCAGTCCCTCGATGATACGGTCCTGATTCTCTCCGGCCGCGGCCATACGGCCGCTGACACGGTTCATGCCGCGCGCCTCCTGCGGGAGTACGGCTTCCGGGTGGGACTGCAGCTGATGCCCGGCCTGCCCGGCGACTCGGCGGAAACCTTCCGGGAGACCGTCGCGGGAACCATCTCCCTGGCACCCGATTTCGTGCGCCTCTACCCCGCTCTCGTGATCAGGGACACGCCGCTCGAAGAGCTGTACCGAACCAACAGGTATGCACCCCTCGCGCTCGACGAGGCCATTGCGGTCTGTAAGCACGCTCTCCTGCGGTTCGCAGCAAAAGGCATCGACGTCATACGGATCGGGCTTCAGCCGACGGAGGAACTGGAAAAGGCCGGAACGGTCATTGCCGGTCCCTACCACCCGGCCTTCCGTCAGCTCGTGGAGTCCGCGATACTGCTGGACAGTATGAGGACTGCGCTGGAGCACGGGAAGGTCCCGGCAACCGCTGTTTTCCTGGTCCATCCCCTCGACATCTCCAATGCGGCAGGGCAGCATCGTTCGAACATCGCGGCACTGAAGACGCAGTTCGGTCTGAAGGCCGTCAGCCTTCGACCGGAATCAGGCATGCCGCGCAGAACAGTTGTCCTGGCACACGTATGAAGCAGGCATGGCGCCGGCCGTCCGCAGGGCACTCTTCTGTTCTACGCGGGAAAGCGGTGATCTCCTTGACACCGAAAAAGAATGAGCATATCCTTTCCCCAATTCCGCTTGACGTCAAGGAGATGCCGATGAGATGGCTCGTCCTGTATGCCTGTCTGGTTCTGATTCTTGCCGCGGGAAGCGCCGCTGCCGGAGAAGTTCGCGAAATCGAAATGAACGACGGCAGCATCATTTCAGCGGAGGTCCTCTCGCTCGCCGGTGGGGTCTATACGGTCAGATCGGCCAGCCTCGGTACGATCAAGCTGGAGGAATCAAAGGTCCGCGCAATACGGTCACGGCCAGCAGAGGATGGTACGAAAAAAGGCGAACAGCCGCCATCATCGGGAGAACTGCGGTCCATCCAGGATAAAATGTTGAGCGACAAGGAGATCATGGGAATGATCCAGTCGCTCCAGGACGATCCCGGCTTCAAGAAGATCCTGGAGGACCCGGATATGATGAAGGCAGTGACTTCCGGGGACATAACGACGCTCATGGCGAACCCGGAATTCATGAAGCTCCTGAACAACGCTACGGTGCAGGACATCCAGAAGAAGGTCAAGTGACGTCCGCTGAAACCTGTTGACAGAAAATCGCTTTACCGGTAGTATCGACCAAAATTTCAAGCGGGGGCTCCTGATGACCATCACGTACAAAGACGCCGGCGTTGACATCGATGCCGGCGACCTCTTCGTCCAGAAGATCAAACCCTACGTCAAATCCACGTTCCGTCCCGAGGTCATGACCCACATCGGCGGCTTCGGAGGGCTCTTCGCGCTCAAGAAGTACCGGGAGCCCGTGCTGGTCTCCGGCACGGACGGCGTGGGCACCAAGCTCAAGATCGCCTTCCTGACGAACAGGCACGACACCGTCGGCATCGACCTCGTGGCAATGTGCGTGAACGATATCATCGTCCAGGGCGCGGAGCCCCTCTTCTTCCTTGATTACTTTGCAACGGGCAGGCTCAAGCCGCAGGAGCATTCAGAGATCGTGAAAGGCATTGCCGAGGGCTGCAGACGGTCCGGGTGCGCGCTCATCGGAGGCGAGACGGCAGAAATGCCGTCCTTCTACGGCGAGGATGAATACGACCTGGCGGGGTTCGCCGTGGGCGTGGTCGAAAAGAAGAAGATCATCGACGGGAGGAAGATCAGGCCCGGGGACCAGTTGATCGGACTTGCTTCGTCCGGCCTGCACAGCAACGGTTTTTCCCTCGTCCGGAAGGCCCTGCTCGAGAAAGCCGGATACGGCATGGACGATCTCTTGTCCGAGCTCAACGGCAAAACGCTGGGAGAGGTGCTGCTCACGCCCACGAGGATCTATGCAAAGACCATCCTTGCGCTGCTCAAGGAATTCGACATCCGCGGCATGGCGCACA
Organism: Nitrospirota bacterium; assembly: GCA_035516965.1. NCBI lineage: Bacteria > Pseudomonadati > Nitrospirota > Nitrospirota bacterium. The sequence continues at coordinate 99,468 of DATIZR010000064.1, read as the reverse complement.
TCACCGGCGGCGGCATCACGGAGAACACGCCGAGGATGCTCCCCAAGGGAACGGCCGCCCTGATCAGGAAGGGCACCTGGGACGTGCACCCCGTCTTCAATCTCGTGCGGAAGAAGGCGGGCGTGGATGACGAGGAGATGTTCCGGGACTTCAACATGGGCATCGGCATGGTCCTCGCGGTGCCCGCGAAGCAGGCCGAAGCCGTGATGAAGAAGGCAAAGAAGCTTGGGGAAAAGGCCTCGCACATCGGCGAGATCATAAAAGGAAAGCAGGTTGTAAAGTATTCATAGGCGTTTTTCAAGCCCGTCATTCCGGGCTTGACCCGTAATCCAGCGACACTGGATTCCCGCTTTCGCGGGAATGACGAACGGTGATGCAGTACGATCTTTTCCCGCTGTGCTCTCCGCGTCCTGTGCGGTTAATTTCTGGAGTTTTCATGAAAAAAGTAAAGATCGGCGTGCTCGTCTCCGGCCGGGGCTCGAACCTCCAGGCAATCATCGACAACATCGGGAAGGGATCGCTCTCTGCCGAGCTCGCCGTCGTGATCAGCGACCAGGCCGATGCTTTTGCGCTCGAGCGTGCCCGCACGCACGGCATCCCGGCCGTTCACGTGAGCGCCAAGGGCTTCAAGGGCAGGCGCGAAGAATATGACGCCCTCCTGGCCGGCGAGCTCAAAAAACACGGCGTAGAGCTTGTCTGCCTTGCCGGGTTCATGCGTATCATCACGAAGACCCTTGTGAGCGCCTTCCCCAGCCGCATGATGAACATCCACCCCGCCCTACTGCCGTCATTTCCCGGGCTTCATGTCCAGAAGGCCGCCATCGAGCACGGCGTTAGATTCTCGGGCTGCACCGTTCATTTCGTGGACGAAGGCATGGACACCGGGCCGATCATCATTCAGGCCGTGGTGCCGGTCCTGGACAACGACACCGAGGACACTCTTTCCGCCCGCATTCTGAAACAGGAACACAAGATCTATTCCCGCGCCATACAGCTCTTTGCTGACGGGAGGCTCATGGTCAAGGGCAGGAGGGTATTGGTAGCCGGCCCGGAGGAAAAAAGCGGCGAATTTCTGATCAATCCATAAAAAAAGCCCTTTCTCGTAAAAGGGCTTTCTCTTTACTGCACACCTCAAATTTCAAAATAGCCGGGCCGTTCCGTTCCCCGCTGCCTGGCCTTTTCCCGGGGAAAAATATCCCCTCAAATTGCTCTACCGCCTATTGGTTCGGCTCTACGATGATCTTCAGGCAGCTGTCGGTCATCGCACCGGTCATGAATGCTTCTCCGATCCGGTCGATGCCGAACCGGTGCGTCACCATGTCGGATACATCCACGGTACCCTGTTTGATAAGATCAAGCGCCTGCATATTATCCACCGGCGCAGCGCCGTAGCAGGTCTTGATCGTGATATCGTCCCGCCAGAACGGATTGAAATCCACATTCAGGGTCTCGCCCGGTTTCGGGACCGCAAAGAACAGTATCGTGCCTCCGCGCTCGGCAGACATCAGCGCTGTCCGTGCCGCAGGCAGCGCGCCCGCGCACAGGATGACGGTATCCGCCAGTCGCCCCTCATTGATCCTTTTTATGAACGCCGGCACGTCCTCCCCGGCTGCGATCGTGTGCCGGGCCCCGTATTGACGCGCCTTCTCAAGACGGTAGGGGCTGACATCGGTGGCAATGACGGGACCCGCGCCCATGGCACGGGCCAGCTTGACGATGAGCAGGCCGGCGATGCCGCTTCCGCATACGAGCACGCTCTGGGCCGGTTTCAGCCCCACGGTCCTCAGTGCCCTCACCGCCGTTGCCAGCGGCTCGATAAAGGTTGCCTGCTCGAAGCTCACGGAGTCGGGAAGCACAAATGTTCCCGTATCGACGCTCCTGCCCGTCACACGCAGAAATTGCGAAAAACCGCCGGGCTCGAAGTTATTGACGTTCTGGAAGGTCGTGCAGGCGGTTTCGTGGCCGGTCAGGCAGTGGTAGCAGGCGTTGCAGGGAACATGGTGGGTCACAAAAACGCGGTCCCCCGGTTTAACCGAGCGCACGAGCTTTCCGGTTTCTACAACAATGCCGGCGGGTTCGTGACCGAGCACGAGCGGGGCGCGTTTTATCCGGTACCACTCCAGCAGGTCGCTTCCGCAGAGCCCGCAGGCCATCACCTTGACCAGGATGTCACGGTCGCCGACAGCGGGCTGCGGACGCTCTTCCACACGAACGTCGCTATTCTTGTAGTAGACACCGACTTTCATTTATTTTGAGATGTTACTTTCCTGAGCGTCGTATCAAGATGAGCGAAAGGATCGAAAGGCGATTTTCTCGCGAAGGCGCAAAGACGCTAAGAAAGGATGAACGCCTTCGTTCGGGCGTCGGTTTTACTTTGCGGGCTTTGCGGCTTTGCGCGAGACAGACCCGATGTTGTTGGGTCTATTTCTTTGTGTCCAGATAATATTCGTACGCTTCCTTGACGCCGCAGTTTTCGTGCACAACCTTTCGCACGGCCCCGATCATGGCAACGGGGGAATCGGACTGGAAAATGTTCCTGCCCATGTCCACCCCCGAGGCGCCCTGGTCGATCGCATCCCGCGCCATCTGAAGGGCCTCGCGTTCAGGAAGCTTTTTCCCGCCCGCAATGACGATCGGCACCGGACATGCGGCGGTGACCTGCTCGAAGTCCGGCACAAAATAGGTTTTCACAAAAGAAGCGCCAAGCTCGGCAAGCATGCGGGTTGCAAGGCTGATGTACCGCGCGTCGCGTGTCAGTTCCTTGCCGACCGCCGTCACGCCGAGCACCGGCATGCCGTAGCGCATGCCCATGTCCACGAGCCGGGTCATGTTGTGGACCGTCTGGGTCTCGTTGGCGCCGCCGATAAAGACCTGCACGGCCACGGCGCTCACGTTCATGCGCAGCGCGTCCTCCATGTCGACGGCGATCCGCTCGTCAGACAGCTCTTTCAGGATGCTCGGACCTCCGCTCGCGCGCATGACGATCGGGTTGGCAACCGAGGGATCGATGAGGGAGCGCAGGGTCCCGCGCGTCAGCATCAGGGCGTCTGCGTAAGGCGCGAGCGGCCGGATCGTCACGTCGATGCGCTCGAGCCCGGTCGTGGGACCCTGGAAATACCCGTGGTCGAACGCAAGCATCACGGTCTTCCCGGATCTGGGATTGAAAATGCGGGCCAGGCGGTTTTTCATTCCCCAGTCATACGAGTTCGATCCCTTCAGGAAAAACGCTTCGCACGTCTGCGGGACGTCAAGATGATACTCCTTTTCCTTCTTCGAGAAATCCTGTTCTGCCATGATCGTGTCTCCTTCGCGAAAAGCGTCTGCGGCCGCACCTGCGGGCCAACGAGCAGGTTTTTAATCTAATGCAAGCGCCCGAATAAATCAAGAAAAATGTCACGAAACTGACGGGCACTCGCCTGGTACGGACGTCCCCTGCCACCCAACCGTTCCTTGATAATGGATGTACTTATTGCCTGCCGCAGACGGGGCGCAAAAGAATGGCGGATGCTATGCGCGGTGACATGCCTGGGTAGACTGGCATTTCGGACCATATGGAGGCTCCTGCGCGTACTTGTCGGCCAAATGAGATCGCCGCAGCTCCTTCTTTTCCGGGATAAACGTCAAATTCTTCTATGGGACGACCACTGCATGTGAAATCGACTATTCCGATTTTGCATATTAGTCACGCTAAAATAACTTCACTACAATTTGCATATTGGTCGTTTGAAGCAAATTTAGCGATTTCATGCAGTTATATCGAGTTATTTCCTAAATTCATTGACCGGCCACTCAAGTCTATGCTACTCTATCCCGAAGAACTAATATCTTGTTAGTGTGGGGAAGAATTGTGGAAATAATGATGGTATTGCTAATATTAGTCGTAATTGTGGAGTCGGTACTAAGCGGCCGTTGGGCCAGCTTCTACTTTCTTAATGGGCTCACACTGTTCAAAAAATCATTTACTGTTGCCGATGATCCGCGAGTATCAGTAGATGACTTATCTCAGGATTATAGTCAGGGACTTTCGACGCCAATTGTTTTTCATGAGTTCGGCCAGGATGCAATTGGGTTTCGAGAAAAGATGTTCAGCTTTAGGCTATTTCACTATACACCAGTCATGCATGGGCTGATTCGGATTGATCGTGTACGTCGTGAAATAAGCGTAATGGGTTATGCAAATTGGTCTCCAATTGTTTTCGCAATTGTATTCTTCTCAACATTTCCCCGTGCAACACTGGAAAAGGGAATATATATTTTTATCATCTTGTTCTTCTTTGTCATTATTGGCATCCTATATGCCATTCAATTATCCCGGTTCTCAAAAATATTTGAGCAGGTCAAAGAGAGAGCTTTCCAGCATCGACAAGGCCAGCTGCTGACCAAACCAGTCGCAGGAGAGAAATCTAGAACCTATCTCAAAATTAGATTTTGCTTGTCATCTTCGTAGGACGCGGTATTATCTGTCATGGCCGTGCGTCTGACAGACGAGCAATGGGAACTCATCCGGGAGCATTTCCCGGAAGAGAACATTCCCGATGGTCGCCCTGGACGCAAGCCCGTACCCACCCGCAAAGTCCTCGAAGGTGTGCTCTGGATACTGAACACCGGCGCCCAGTGGCACATGCTGCCGCAGTGCTATCCGAACTACAAGACGGTTCATCGTCGCTTTCAACAGTGGTGCCGTAATGACGTACTGCGCGATGCATTATGCCAGTTGGCGAACACCCTGCGCGAGTCTGGAGCGATAGATGAACGCGAGGCCTTCATCGATGCCACCTTCTCACCTGCCAAGGGCGGAGGAGATGGCATCGGCCCGACAAAACGCGGAAAAGGCGTGAAAATCATGGCTATCGTGGATCGCAATGGCCTGCCGCTGGCCGTCACTACCCACGCCGCTAATCACCATGAGGTCACGCTCGTTCAACTGACCTTCGACTTCTATATGATCGAAGCGAAGCCGGAGAAACTGATCGGCGACAAAGCCTATGACAGTGACCGCCTCGATGATGATTTGAAAAAAGACGGCATTGAGATGATTGCGCCGCATAAGAAGAATCGGGTAATGCAACCAACGCAAGACGGTCGAGTGTTGCGTCGCTATAAGCGTCGTTGGCTTGTTGAAAGATTCTGGTCTTGGCTTCATTGGCAACGTCGTCTCGTCGTTCGCTGGGAATACTACATGACGAACTTTCTCGGCTTCGTGCAGCTAGCATCCATTTGCATCCTGCTCAAGCAATTTTGAGATAGGTTCTAAAAAAGCCGCCGGAATCCGTCCGGCGGCTTTTGCGTTCCCATTCTGAGAATCAGTATCAGCGCTGTCTACGCGCTTTTCAGATACTCGATGATCTTCTCGCGCACAGTCCTGAAGATCTGTTCGAACCTGGCTTCGTCGTTCTCGAGCAGCGTGATCCGGAAGCCCTTCAGGCTGCAGTTGAAGCCCGTGAGCGGCACTACGCAGATGCCCGTGGTCGCGAGCAGGTAGTAAACGAACCGCTTGTCGAGCGCCACGTTGTCCGTGATCTTCTCTACGAGGTCCTTGACCGCTTTGTCCTTCACGGGGAGCGACTGCCTGCCGTTCAGCGCCGATTCCTCGAACATGACCGTCATGTAGAACGCGCCGTTCGTCCGGTTCACGACGATCCCCTTGATGTCCTTCAGGAGGTCGTAGGCGACGTTCGACCTGCGCTCATACCGCTTGTTCCTCTGTTCCACATGGCCCGGGAAGCGCTTGTCGCCGAAGATCGTGGGGATCACCTTCTGGGGCAGCGTCGTGGAGCACACTTCGAGCATCTTGTCGTCCAGGATGCTCTTCACGTACTTGGCGAACACAGGGTCTTCCTTCTGGTTGTACACTTCGATCCAGCCGCAGCGCGAGCCGGGCCAGGGGAGCTCCTTGGAGATGCCCTTCATCGAGATGCCGCACACGTCGCCGATCACCTCCGCAAGCGGGACCGCCCGTTTGCCATTGTAGGCCATGTTGATGTAGATCTCGTCGCAGACGATGAACAGGTCGTACTCGCGGGCGATGGCTACGATCTCTTGGAGCACCTCCTTGGGATAGACGGCGCCTGTGGGGTTGTCGGGATTGATGATCTGGATCCCGGAGATCGCGGGGTTGTATTTCACCTTCATCCTGAGATCGCTCAGGTCCGGGTACCAGAGGTTGCGCGGGTCGAGATTATAGGATATGTACTCCGCGCCGGCGTGGGCCGCCTCTGCGGAGGAGTGGGTGCTGTAGGCAGGGCTCGGGCCGATCACGCGGTACTCCCGCCTGAGCTGGCCGTAGATCTTGCTGATCGCGTCGCCCAGGCCGTTGAAGAAGATGATGTCCTCTTTCGTGATCCTGACCTTGCCGTTCGTGTTCGCCAGCTGGGCCAGGAACTCGCGCGTCGCTTCGAGCCCCTTCGTGGGGGAGTAGGCGTAGGTCATGTCCTCGCGGCTTGCCTCGATGACGATGTCCTTGATCCAGCCGGGGATCTTCTCGCCCTTCTGTACGGGGTCGCCGATGTTCTCCCAGATGACCTCGATGCCCAGCCTGCCGAACTCCTTGGCAACTGCCACGATCTCCCTGATCTCGTATTTCAGCTCGTCCGCGCCCGGCGATACAATATTGTTTCTCATAGTCCGCTGTCATGTCCCAGCCGCTGTTCGCAGGGCTGATGACCTGCCTCCGTGATCATGAATACCCGCAAAAGTTTCATCATATTACTAAAAGTTCCGCGTTGAGTAAAGACATTTATTGACCAGGCGCCGGGCAGTGTTGCAGCCGGTCGGGATTCCCTCGAGGCCGTCTTTTTCGGATGGCCGCGCCGAAAACGCGAGGCCGAGTCAGCAATCGTGCTCTCGAACGGGTTTACAAACGGCGGGGCCCATGCTATTTTTGAACAAGGCGCCGGGCTTCTTCAACACCGGCAATCGGATGGTTTCCGGAGGTAGCGTGCAATTCCATCGGATGAACGGAGACGAAGTCCTGGCCGAACTGGGGAGCCGGCGCGAGGGCCTGTCCCCGGAAGAGGCGCGGGAGCGCCTGGTGCGGCATGGCCGGAACGAGCTTGCCGAGAAGCGCGGCAAGGGCCCCCTCCTGATGCTGCTCGGCCAGTTCACGGACCTCATGATCATCATCCTGATCGCTGCGGCCGTCATTTCGGGCATCATCGGGGAGGCTGCTGATGCCGCCGCCATTATCGTGATCGTGGTGCTGAACGCCCTCCTCGGGTTCATCCAGGAGTACCGGGCCGAGCGGGCAATGGCGGCGCTTAAGAAGATGGCCGCGTCGAACGCGGCGGTCATGCGGTCGGGCGCCATTGAAACCGTGCCGGCTTCCGAGCTCGTTCCCGGCGACGTTGTCCTGCTCGATGCCGGCAGGATCGTGCCCGCCGACATGAGGCTCCTCGAAGCGGTGCGGCTGAGCGTGGAAGAGGCCGTGCTGACGGGCGAATCGCTGGCTGTCGAAAAACAGACGAGTGTCGTCGGCGGGGAGAACGCGCCTCTCGGCGACAGGAAGAACATGCTCTACCGTGGCACGTTCATCACCTATGGCCGGGGCGTCGGCGTCGTTACGGCAACAGCCATGCAGACCGAGCTCGGCAGGATCGCGGCCATGATCCAGGGCGAGGAGGAGGGGAAGACGCCGCTCCAGAAGCGGCTTGCCGCCTTCGGCGTGCGGCTTGCGTACGCGGTGCTCGTGATCTGCGCTGTTATTTTCACGGCAGGGCTGCTCCGGGGAGAAGAGCCGGTCGGGATATTCCTGGTTGCCGTGAGCCTTGCGGTTGCGGCCATCCCCGAGGCGCTGCCCGCGGTGGTCACGATCTCCCTTGCCCTTGGCGCACGGAAGATGGTGCAGCAGAACGCCCTGGTCAGGAAACTCCCCGCCGTCGAGACCCTCGGCTCCGTCACGTACATCTGCACGGACAAGACCGGGACGCTGACACAGAATCGGATGACGGTCGAGGAGATGTGGGTGGACGGGATGAGCGAAGCAAGACACGGGGACACGGGGACACGGAGACTCGGGGAAAATACCCAACACCAAGATGAATCCGCTTTTTTGTCACTGCGTCTCCCCGCCACTGCGTCTCCCCGTCAGATTTTTCTCACCGCTCTCGCCCTCTCGAACGACGCTCAGCGTGACGCTGCCGGAAGGGTGGTCGGCGACCCGACCGAGGCCGCGCTGCTTAGCCTGGCCCATGCGAAGGGATACGACAAAAAAGCGCTCGAGTCGTCGTGGCCCCGCATTGCCGAGCTTCCCTTTGATTCCGATCGAAAGCTCATGACCACGTTTCATCGATTGCCCCCCGCCTCCCGTCCCACGTCCCTCATCCAGGGGACCTCTGTTTCCTTCACCAAGGGAGCCGTGGAGGTCCTTCTCCGAAAATCAACCAAGGTCCTGACCTCGGGGGGGATCGGGGAGATCGCTGTACGGGAGGTCCTCGCCGTGAGCGACCGGATGGCCGGGGACGGGCTCCGGGTCATGGCCGTCGGCATGCGGACCTGGGACGGGGTCCCGGAGGTTCTCTCCCTTGAGGGGGCGGAGCAGGACCTCGTGCTCCTCGGCCTTGTTGGCATGATCGACCCGCCGCGGGAAGAGGCAAGGGATTCCGTGGCGCTCTGCAGGGGCGCGGGCATCACGCCGGTGATGATCACCGGTGACCACCCGCTGACCGCGCGGGCAGTCGCAAGGCGCGTGGGAATCCTGGAGAGCGACGATCCCGCGGCGATCATGACCGGGCCCGAGCTCGCGGCGCTCTCCCTTGACGAGTTCGGGCAGCGCGTCGAGTCCGTCCGCGTGTACGCGCGCGTGGCGCCCGAGCAGAAGCTCACTATCGTCCGTGCCCTCCAGGACAAAGGGCACTTCGTGGCAATGACCGGCGACGGCGTGAACGATGCCCCCGCCCTCAAGCGCGCCGACATAGGAGTGGCAATGGGCGTCACCGGCACCGACGTGGCCAAGGAAGCGTCGTCACTGATCTTGCTCGACGACAACTTCGCGACGATCGTGAAGGCCGTGAAGGAGGGCCGGAGGATCTACGATAACATCCGGAAGTTCGTCAAATACCTCCTGTCGACGAACTCGGGCGAGATCTGGACGCTCTTTCTCGCGCCCTTCCTGGGCCTCCCCATCCCGCTTCAGCCGATCCACATCCTCTGGATCAACCTGCTGACCGACGGCCTGCCGGCGCTTGCCCTCTCCCTGGAGCCGCAAGAGGGCGATGTGATGAAGCGGCCGCCGCGCAGCCCCCGGGAGAGCATCTTTAGCCACGGGCTCGGCGTCCATGCGGTCTGGGTCGGCCTCCTCATGGCGGGGGTCGTACTCTCGGTGCAGCTCGGGGCCATCCGGTTCGGCGACAGCCACTGGCAGACCATGGTCTTTGCCGTGCTCTGCTTCCTGCAGCTGGGGCATGTTATGGCCATCCGCTCCGAGCGGGCGTCCCTGTTCACGCAGGGAGTGTTGAGCAACAAGCCGCTCCTGGCCAGCGTTCTTGCGATGATCGCACTCCAGCTGCTGACGATCTATGTCCCGGCCATGAACGCGGTGTTCAAGACCCAGCCCCTGAGCGCTCTTGAGCTGACGCTCGTCCTTCTCCTGTCCTCCGCGGTGTTCTTTGCCGTGGAGATTGAGAAGGTCTTCAAGCGGCGCCAAAAAACAGCTTGACATATTCATTCCCTGGTATCATAATTTTGTACCATTCGAGACCGCATCGGTTCGAAAAAAGATCTTCGGAACAGCACATTCCAGTCCAAATTTCTTACCTGAAGCGACAGACGTCATTCTCTTGCAAGTTATGGTACCGATTCAGATCACGGGGGAGGTGATGAGGAAAAACGACCCGCAGTCGCCTGAAGCGCAGCATGGAGCTTTATTGCGGTGAAATGCTCAAATTTGGGAAAGGGGGACATCATTTGCATGGAAGAAAAAACAAAAGGCATCAGTGAAGACTGGCTGGCAGTATGGATCGGGTTGTTCATCTTCATCGTATCTCTCGGGGCCTTTGTCGGCACCGACGTCCTGAAGTGGGGCGTGACCACCGGCGTCTGGACCGACATCACGAAGGCGCTTAAACCGATCTCGGCGACCTGGCTGGGAGGGTTCGTGTCGCTCGTTCTCACCTACGTTGTCCTTCTCGTCGTCATGACCCTGGGCGCTGCTGCGCTCAAGGCGGACATCAAGAAGTTCGCCATCGGTTTCACCGTCGTGTTCTGGATAAGCTACTTCTGCTGGATCCTCGGAAGCTGGGCCAATATCGCGGTAACCACGGCGCCGGACATGAAGAAGTTCGGGATCACCTGGTCGCTGAAGCTCACGGCTGAGGCCGGTTTCATCATAGCCCTTCTCGTCGGTCTCTTCTTCGGTAACTTCGTACCGTCCCTGGGGAACTGGATCAAGGAGGCGGTCCGGCCCGAACTGTACATCAAGACGGCCATCGTCATTCTGGGCGGTTCGCTCGGCCTCATGGCAGCAGAGAAGCTGGGGCTCGCCACGGCGGTCATGTTCCGCGGCCTCTGCGCCATCGTCGAAGCCTACCTCATCTACTGGGCTCTCGTCTACTTCATCGCCCGCAAATATTTCAAGTTCAGCAGAGAATGGGCCGCCCCTCTGGCGTCCGGGATCTCGATCTGCGGCGTTTCGGCGGCGATCGCCACGGGCGGCGCGATTAAGGCCCGACCGGTGGTGCCCATTATGGTGTCCTCCCTCGTTGTGATCTTCGCTGTGGTCGAGCTTGTCATCCTGCCTTTTTTTGCCGAAACGTTCCTCTGGAAGGAACCGATGGTGGCCGGCGCCTGGATGGGCCTCGCGGTCAAGACCGACGGAGCAGCCGTTGCTGCCGGCGCGGTGACCGAAGGCCTGATCCTGGGAAAGAACGCAGCGGCAGGCATCATGTACCAGCCTGAATGGATCAAGAACGCCGCTGCGGTCGTGAAGGTTTTCATCGACGTCTTCATCGGCGTGTGGGCCTTCGTGCTTGCGATCATCTGGTGCTCGTTCATCGAGTGCAAGCCCGGCGAACGGGTGCGGCCTGGACAGATCTGGGACCGCTTCCCGAAGTTCGTCATCGGCTATATCGTCACCTTCCTGATCATCCTTCTTGTCTGTATGCCTGCGTCAAAGACAGCGACCGCAATGAGCAAGCAGACGGGCCCGCTTACCAAGCAGATAGCCGCTGAAGAGACCCAGCAGGCCTCTCTGAGCAAGCAGGTCGCCGACGAGGAGGCCAAGCTTGCCGCGACAAAGCCGAAGGACAAGAAGGCCATCGCGGCGCTGAAAAGCCAGATCGGGAACGACAAGGCTGCCGTTGCTTCCCTGACCGATAAGATCGCAAAGGACAAGGCACAGCTGGCACCCCTGAACGACCAGCTCAAGGCGCCGATGGCGACGATGGGCGCCGCGAAAGCCGCGACCGGCGAGGCCAACGTCTTCCGGGGGATCTTCTTCGTCATGACCTTCTTTACGATCGGCCTGGTGTCGAACTTCAAGAAGCTCTGGGAAGAGGGCATCGGCAAGCTCGCCGCGGTCTATGTGATCTCGCTCTTCGGGTTCATTATCTGGATCGGGCTTATTATCTCGTGGATCTTCTTCCACGGCGTCAAACCGCCGCTGGTGGGCTAGAGAGGAAAGGGGACTATCATGGCTGATCAACCGAAACTTTCTGAAGAGTTGAAAAAGATGGAATGGGAGCCGCTTCTCCCCGTGGAGAAGAAGCTCATCGGGTGGAGCATCGGACTGGGCACCGTTCTCCTGGGTATCCTGGTCTGGGTGAGCTACACGTTCTTCCCGACCGGGGCGGGGCATTAGTATCCGGCGTCGGAACGCACGGGCGGCAGGTCAATTTTCCTGCCGCCCTTTTTATTTCACCAGGGCCGTTGTCTCGTTCCGGTCCGTATCGGCCGTAGGAAGCGAGGAATCTTTTTCTTGGCTCCTGCGCGCTTCCTGTGGTACAGTGACCAAGCCTCGTTTCCCGTAAGGAGCATCTCGTTGGACTCGCTCTCGTTCGGCACCATCACTTTTGACTGGACGTTTCTCTCTGCCCTGCTGAGCATTGTCGTCATCGATCTGGTACTTGCCGGCGACAACGCCGTGGTCATCGCCATGGCCGTCCGGTCGCTGCCGAAGGAGCAGCGCAGGAAGGGCATCATCTACGGGTCGGCCGCTGCCGTCCTGCTCAGGATCATCATCACTTTTTTCGTGGCGAAGCTGCTCCTGGTGAACTACGTCAAGCTCGCGGGCGGGGCCGTCATCCTCTGGATCGCCGTGAAGCTCTTCGTCGAGGACGAGGAGGCGGTGGCGACGCACCACGAAGGAATGTCTCTCTGGCACGCGATCAGGCTCATCGTGATCGCCGATATCACGATGGCCCTCGACAACATGCTGGCCGTCGGAGGCGCCTCGCACGGCAATTTTTTCCTGCTCCTCTTCGGGCTCACGCTCAGCATCCCCCTCATCGTCTTCACCAGCAGCCTGCTCTCCCTGCTCATGGACAAATATCCCGTCATCATTTACATCGGAGCGGCCATCCTCGGAAAGGTCGGAGGGGAGATGATCATGACCGATCCTGTCATCGGAAGGCTGTTCGCGCCCGGTCCGGTCCTGCGTTATGCTCTCGAGGGATTATTTGCGGCCGGAGTGATCGCCGCCGGCCTGTTCCTCGTGCGGCGAGACAGGGCTAAACTGGAGAAGGCCGCGCAATCCCGCGAGTGATGCCGCAGGGATCGGAACTGCGGAATGATCCCCGACGAACCCCGCTACTATTCTCTTGACTCCCGATGCGCCTCTGATATTATTTTATCGGGAAACACGCGGAACCCCGGCGGAGGCCTGCTTGAAATCCTTCATCCTCACCTTGTCCCTTTTCCTGCTTATTGCTGCCGCTCCTGCATTTGCAAAGTTCGACCCCTCGTTCACCTGGACAACGCTCGAAACGCCGCATTTCCGCATTCACTACCACCAGGGCGGGGAAGAGATTGCAAAAAGAACCGCTCAGATCGCCGAGGATGTGTACGCGCGGCTCGTGCCCCGGATCAAGTGGGAGCCCCGGCAGAAGACCGAGGTCGTGCTGGTCGACGCCATGGACGAAGCGAACGGGATGACGACCGTGTTGCCATACAACCAGATGGTACTGCTCCTGACCCAGCCGGTGGGCGAGCCGGGCTTCGGCACGACGCCCTACGAGGAGTGGATGCGCCTCCTGATCACCCACGAGTATACCCACGTGCTGCAGCTGGACATGATCAACGGCGGCCTGGGCGGCGTGCTGCAGAGGATCTTCGGCAGACTTTATTTTCCGAACGCGCTCCAGCCTGAGTGGCTGATCGAAGGGCTCGCGGTGTATGAAGAAACTGCGCAGACGTCAGGCGGCCGCGGCCGGTCGGCCGGCGCTGACATGGTCCTGCGCATGGCCACGCTTGAAGGTCCCTTTCCGCACATCAGCCAGATGACCGTCTCGCCGGACACGTGGCCGTCAGGCGACGTGCCCTATCTCTTCGGCGATTCCTTTACCCAGTATATCGCGGACACCTACGGCCGGAAAAAGCTGGCGGACCTGAGCTTGAACTACAGCGGTAGAGGCGCGCCTTTCCTCGTCAATTCCACGGCAAAAGAAACGTTCGGATCGTATTACGGAAAACTGTACCGCGAGTGGAAAGAATCGCTGCAGAAAAAATATGACAAGCAGCGTGCTGACGTCCGTGCACGGGGAGAGACGACATCGACAGCCCTGACCCGGAAGGGGTATGAGACAATCTCACCGGTCTATTCACCCGATGGGAATCGGATCGCCTATTTCGAGTCGAACGGGGACGAATTCCCGGGCATCTATATCATGAACAGCGACGGGACGAAAAGCAGGAAACTGATCGAAAATGTGTTCCCGACGAGCGCCTCGGGCATGTCACCTGCCTGGTCTCCGGACGGCAGCAGGCTTTACTACACCAAGCTCGAGGTCGTGCGGAATACGAACCTGTACGACGACATCTACTTCTACGATCTGAAGAGCGATAGGGAGGTGCGGGTCACGAACGACGTCCGCGGCCGTGATCCCGACCCCTCGGCCGACGGCAATAAACTGCTCTTTGTCACGAACAGGCTGGGCCAGACCAGGCTGGCGCTGCTCGACCTGTCCTCGCACCGGGACCTGCCTGCCGGGCCCAGGGACATCACGTATCTCACTGAAGAGGGCGTCGTTCAGTACGAGACCCCTCGGTGGAGCCCGGACGGCTCCCGCATCGCAGTAAGCGTGTGGCAGCCGGGCGGATACAAGGATGTCTGGATCCTAGACGCCAACGGCAACAAGCTCGAAGAAGCGACGCATGACCGGGCGAACGACGGCGCGCCCGCATGGAGCCCGGACGGCCGGTATCTCTATTTCACGTCGGATAGGACCGGAATCTTCAACATCTTCGCCTACGAGGTCGAGACAAAGAAGCTCTACCAGGTGACGAATGTCTTGGGCGGGGCTTTCTCTCCCCGGCCGTCTCCGGACAACAGGAACCTCGTTTTTACCGGGTACAGTGCCAAAGGCTACGACGTGCACGCTGTTGCCGTGGACCCGGGTTCCTGGAAACTGGCCGCACCGTACCAGGACCCGTACCCGGCCATGCAGTACGAGGAACGCAGGTTCGAGACAGCGGAGCGGCCCTACAATCCGCTGCCCACGCTTGCACCCCGGTTCTGGCTTCCCTGGATCGGCTACAGCCAGCGCTCGGTGCTCGGTGGCTTTTTAACCGAGGGTCAGGACGTGGCCCAGCGGCACGAATATGTTATAACCGGTCTCTACGGCACTAAGACGAACCATTTCTGGTACACGTTCGACTATTTCTACGACGGCCTGTATCCCACGATCCATCTGAGCGCCTCCGACATAGATGCAACGTATACAAACCTGCTCCAGCAGGGCACCGTGGGCGATGATTATGTCGAGCGGCAGCAAACCTACGGACTCGAGGCGATCTTTCCGTTGATCAAGACGCAGACCCAGCACGCGGTCTCGATCGGGTACCAGTGGAAGGAGCTATCGGCGATCACCGACGTCATTCCCGGCGTTTTGCCCTGGCCCGGGTATAACGGACCGGTCCCGTTCCAAGGCGTGCTTGCGTCCGGAAGGGCCAGTTATCTCTTCAACAACTCGCGGCGGTATGATTTTTCGATCAGCCCGGAACAGGGCAGGACCCTTGAACTGGGATATGAACGCTTTGACAAATCCATCGGGAGCGACCTCGAGTTCAATAAATATACCGCCGACTGGCACGAATACATCAGCATGCCCTGGCAGCATCATGTGCTCCAGGTGCGGGCCTTCGCAGGAACGTCGACGGGCGTCAGCATGAACACGTTTCCGCAGGGAGCTTTTCAACTCGGGGGCGACATGCCCGGCGATATCACCCTCTCCATCAACGACCATCAGGTCTATTTGCGGGGATACCCAACTGACGAGTTCCGGGGAAAGAGCGCAGCGCTTCTGAGCCTCGAGTATCGGTTCCCGATCTGGAATATTGAACGCGGTTTCGGCCAGACCCCGTTCTTTTTCCGAAGGCTGCATGGCGCAGTGTTCGCGGAGGCAGGGAACACCTGGGACGATGGCTCGCTCCACGAATCCGATGCGAAGCGTTCGGTCGGCGCCGAGCTCAGAATGGATATGGATCTTGGATACTATCTTCCCATTACCGTGAGGCTGGGTTTCGCGAAGGGGTTGGACCAGGAAGGAGAGAACCAATTGATCCTGAATGCCTGGATGCCGCTTGGGTTCTAGCACAGCGTATTTCATCAATGACGTCATATCGACCGAAAGGGAGAAATCCGGTGTTTCCCCGTGGCCCGGGATTTCTCTCTACGTTCGAAATGACAAATCCTAACGCTTTAGATAAAACGGTCATCATCTTGTGAAGATTGACGGGAGGGGCGGCATGATCCTGGTCACGGGCGGTACGGGCTTTGTGGGAAGCCATCTCATCAGGCAAATGCGCAAGCAGGGCCTCCACGTTCGCGCCCTGGTGCGGAACCCGGAGAAGGCGAAGGAGCTCAAGGACCTTAAGGTCGAGCTGATCCCGGGCGATATTGCGGACAGAGAGGCGCTCGACGACGCTGCGGCAGGCGTGGAGCGGGTGATCCATCTGGTCGGCATCATCCAGGAAGCACACGGAGCCACGTTCCAGGGCGTGCATGTCGAGGGAACGCGCAATCTCCTTGCCGCCGCGAAAAAAGCCGGTGTGCGCCACTTCCTGTACCAGAGCGCCCTCGGGACGAGGCCCGGGGCCAGGAGCGAGTATCACAAGACCAAATGGCAGGCCGAAGAGCTCGTGCGCGCGAGCGGCATTCCCTTCACGATCCTCCGTCCGTCGCTCATTTACGGGTCCGGCGACCAGTTCACGCTCCGGCTCGCCGAGGTCATCAGGCAATCGCCCGTCCTTCCGGTCATCGGTTCCGGCAAGTCGAAAGTACAGCCCATCTATATCGACGACGTGGTCTCCTGCCTCGTGAAAGCCGTGACCAGCGACGCGTCCCTGAACGAGATCTACGAGATCGGCGGGCCCGAACAACTGACCTATGAAGAGGTGACCGTCGCCATAGCAGAAGCCCTGGGGATCAAACGTCCGACGATCCACATGCCCCTTTTCCTCATGCGGCCCATGGCGCGCGTGCTCGAAACCGTGCTCCCGAAGCCGCCGCTCACCACGGAGCAGCTCATCATGCTGCAAGAGGACAACGTGTGCGGCGTACGGGACATTTGTGAAGCCTGCGGCAACGTTCCGGTCCGCTTCCGGGACGGGCTCAAGAGATTTCTCGGGCGGGAATCGGGAGCATAAGCTCGATCGAAGAAGCGGTCAGGAGCACGATCGGCCGTATCCGCTGGGGAGGTTTTTTATGCGTGAAATAAGCGATATCGGATCTGTCTCTCATGTTGTCCAGCTTGCTGTCGCTCCGGTTTTTCTTCTCACCGCGATCGCAGCGATGCTGACGGTGTTGACCAACCGGCTTAGCAGAATTATCGATCGTGCGCGCGTTTTGGAAGTTACGCTGGAGAGCACACCAGCCGAAAAAGCCGCAGACCTTCATGCCGAACTGGTCATATTGTCACGGCGATCGAAGCACATCAGCCTGGCAATCACCCTCTGCACGACAACGGCATTACTGGTGTGCACCGTAATAGCTATCCTCTTTCTCGGGAACTTCTTTCAATTCGACTTTGCGATTACCATAGCGCTGCTCTTTATCACGGCCATGCTGCTCCTGGTCGCGGCATTTCTTGTTTTTCTGCGGGAAATTTTTATTGCTACAGCGAACATTCGTATCGGGCCCCGCTGATCGCCTTTATCCGGCAAACTCGGCACGGTGCTTGCGGGATGCTCCCCGCAGGGATACTGGTTTGGCTGAGGCGGAAAACATCGGTGTCGCTTGTTCCGCCTGTCCTTCCTGTACTAAACGGTAGTTGCGTCCTTTGCCAATTGAAGGTTCATTTTGAATTTGTTTGATACACGGTTGCCGAAAAAAAGGATTCCCATGGACCATGAAAGTTTAATGTTTGGTCTTACCAACGTCTTTGTTGGCATTTTGGTCATCGCCTTATGCTTGCCTTTGCTAAAGAACAAGATAGGGATGAATTATTTCTACGGCGTACGGTTCAGAAAATCGTTTAAGCCGGATGAGAATTGGTACAAGATCAATCGGTTTGGCGCGCGGAGGATGATAATCTGGTCTGTCGTCATCATTATCATTGGCATGCTGTCACTTATTATTCCTGTCGGTGCAAGAAAAAGCCTCCATCCCCTGCTTGCGCGTTCTCCCCTCATATTCATTATTCCCACCATTGAAAGCTGGCTCTTTGCAAAGAGACTTTGGTAAAAAACTGCCCGGGGAGCCCGACAGCGAGGGATCCCTTTACCTTGTCGATGAAGGCGGGGTAATGGCCCCGTTCGGAAGCGACCTTGGATGAGCAGCACCTTCAGCACGGGTTGCCTTCCACTCCGCGATCCGCACGATCCGAAGCATGCTCCGAATTCACTTAAGAAGTTGGCAGGTTATGCCGATAAAACAGGCGTAGCCATGCATTGATGAGGTAGGGACGGTAAATCCGGGAGAAACACCCGCCGGAGAAAAATCCCGTTAAGACCTGCTGGCTCAAGACGACGACATTTTCCTGAACAACAGGGAATGTCAAGACGAGAGCAATTACGTCCATGCAGCACCACCTTCTCGATACTGCGCTCTACCTGCTGAACCCGCTTGCGATCCAGACGCTGTCGATTGCCCTGGGGGTTCTTTGTCTCGGGATCTATGCTCTGGGCCGCGAACGGGATTCCCCGGTGAGCGTGGTATTTTTCCTGCTGACGCTGGCAATCGCGGTCTGGCTCTTTGCCTTCACCTGGATGTACAGCGCGAAGGAAGAAAGCCTCGCGATGTGGTGGGCCAGGGTCGCCTATGTCGGCATCGCCTTTATCCCCGGCGCCTCCTACCACTACAGCGCGATGATGCTCAAGGATAACGAGAAGGTCAGATTGCGCATCCTGTCCTCCTGGATGCTCGGCGCTTTCTTTCTGATACTCATCGTGAGCACCGATCTCCAGTTCGGCGCACTGTACCATTACCCATGGGGATTTTACCCCCGGTACGGATTGACGAGCATACCGTTTCTGCTCTATTTTGCCGGCAGCATGGGTCATGTGCTGCACCGCTACCTGGCGGGATACCACAGGGTTCCTCAAGGCTCTCCCTCGTTGATGCCGGTCAGACTCAGACTGGTTGCGTTTGCCATAGGCTGCCTTGGGGCCGTTGATTTTGCCCCTTCCTTCGGGCTGCAGTTGTACCCCTTTGGCTATGTCCCGATCTTCCTCTCTATCGGCCTCTCCGTCCATGCGATCGTCCGCTACCGGTTCATGCCGATCACACCCGCCTTTGCCGCCCGCCAGATCATCGATACCATGAACGATGCCCTGATCGTGCTCGACCGTACAGGAGTGATCAGACTGGTCAACCGGGCTGCCTGCGCGTTGTTCGGCTGCAGCGAGCAGGATCTTGCGGGAAAGCAGTTCAGCACGGTCGAGAGCATCCCGTTCAGCAGGGAGATCGAATCGGTCATCCAGGGGGCGGAGGTCCGAAGCTCGGAAGCAACCTACCGGCTGCAGAACAGTCCCGACCGCATCCTCAGCCTGTCCGCCTCCGTCATGAGTGACCGCATCGGCGAGCCGCTTGCCATTGTGTGCGTGGTGCGCGATATCACCGAGCTCAAGGGCGCGGAGGAGCGGCTCCGGAATCGCAATGCCTTCATTGAGTCGATCCTGAATAAGCTGCCGATCGGCCTGGCCGTAAATTCGATCAGCGACGGGATGGCGATCTATCTGAACGAAAAATTCACGGAAATATACGGATGGCCGACGGACGTTCTCGGGGACGTGGATGACTTCTTCCGCCACGTGTATCCCGATCCCGTTCAGCGGGAGAAGGTGCGGGAAACGATACTGTCCGATATTGCCAGCGGCGACCCGGCGCGGATGCGGTGGAATGACATCCCGATCATGAGCGGGCGGGGAGAGACGAGATACGTTACCGCCGTCAACATCCCGCTTCCTGCGCAGGACCTGATGATATCGACGGTGCAGGACGTCACCGAGCGCGTGTCCGCCCAGAAGGCGCTCATTGACAGTGAGAAGCGCTACCGGCGGCTCGTCGAGTCGGTTACGGATTATCTGTATGCGGTCAAGATCGACGACGGCCGTCCCTCGAACGTCATGCACGGCCCCGGCTGCCTGGCGGTCACCGGGTACGGACCCGAGGAATACGGCGCCGATCCCGACCTGTGGCATCGTATCGTCCATCCCGGCGACCGGGACCTCGTCGCCGGCTATGAGGCGAAGATGCTGTCGGGCCGTCCGATGAAGCCCGTGGAGCACCGGATCATCCACAAGGACGGGTCGCTCCGATGGGTCAGGAACACGGCGGTGCTGCGTTTTGACAAAAGCGGGCGCCTCGTCGATTATGACGGCCTGATCACCGATATCACGCCGCTCAAGCAGCTCGAAGCCCAGCTTCGCCAGGCGCAGAAAATGGAAGCCGTGGGCCAGCTGGCGGGCGGTGTCGCTCACGACTTCAACAACATTCTTACTGCCATCGTCGGCTACGGCAACCTCCTCGTGATGAAGTTGCCGGAACGCGACGGCCTGAGTGCATACGCCCGGCAGATCCTTGCTTCTGCCGACCGGGCCGCGCACCTCACGCGCAGCCTCCTCGCGTTCAGCAGGAAGCAGGTCATCGAATTAAGGCCCGTTGACCTCAACGCCGTCATAGGCCAGGTGGAAGCGATGCTGGCAAGGATCATCGGAGAAGACATCGAGTTCGAGACGAAGCTCCTCCCGCAGGATCTGCCGGTCCTGGCGGACAGCGTGCAACTGGAACAGGTACTGATGAACCTGGCTGCGAATGCGCGGGATGCCATGTCGGGCGGCGGGCTTTTAACGATCGAAACGGGCGTCTTCGAAATGGGCGAGGATTTTCTGAAAACCCAAGGCTACGGCAGACCCGGAACCTATGCAAGCGTGATTGTCACGGATACCGGCAGCGGCATCGACGAAGAAATACGGGCGAAAATATTTGAGCCCTTCTTCACCACGAAGGAGGTCGGCAAGGGCACGGGGCTGGGGCTTGCGATGGCGTACGGAATCGTCAAACAGCACAACGGGTATATCAAGGTGAGCAGCGTGCCCGCACAGGGCACGACGTTCAAGATATACCTGCCGCTCCTCGCCACTGAGCTTCCGGGCAAGTCCAGGCAGGCCTCGGTCTGCATGCAGAGGGGAACGGAAGCCGTGCTGCTCGCCGAGGATGACGGGGAAGTGCGCAAGCTTATCAGAATGGTGCTCGAGGAAGCTGGCTACACGGTCATCGAGGCCGTCGATGGCGTAGACGCGCTGGAAAAGTTCCGGGGCAGCAGCGGCATCGATCTGGTCGTCAGCGACATCATCATGCCCAAAAAGAACGGCATAGAGATGTACCAGGAGCTGCAGCGGATCCGGCCGGAAATCAAGGCACTGTTCACCAGCGGCTATACGTCGGACAGTATCCGGAAGAAGGGGATCCTCACCCTGGACCTGGATATTGTCCAGAAGCCGATCGCGCCCAAGGAATTCCTCCAGCACGTGCGCCGGGTGCTTGAAAAAACATAGCCTTCCGCGGGGCTCAGGCGTCCGCGAACGAAAGCCGGCCAGATTCCCGGGTATTTGAGGGAGGGCCTGCTCCAGGCCGGGAGCGATGCAGGGTCACTGACCGACCGGTCGGACATGCGGACCGTATTTCGCGTAATGCCTTGGCATGGATCTGGAGGACGACCTTTTACCTGTGCGTTGATGCATCCTGTTAAGGCCGTCCCCTCACCCCTTTTCTCCCCCTGATCTTCCCCAGCCGCTCCGCAAGCTCTGTCGTCTCGTTCAACAGCCGCTCCACTTCGTCCAGACCCCTGTTCCAGAACGTGCGGTCCGAGATGTCGATCCCGAGCCTCGCGAAGATGTTCCTGGGCGAATCGGAGAGCCCGGCGGCGAGGAATTCCTTCACCTTGTTGATGAAGGCCGGGTCCTGTTTCACCCCGCTCTGGAGCGACTTGGAGATGAGCAGGCCGCTGGCGTAGGAATAGACGTAGAAGAAATAGCGGATGTGGCTCCAGTAGACCCACCAGTTCCCGGACCCCTCCGACTGCTCCACGGCACTGCCCATGTAGACCGCCATGTGCTTCGTGAACAGCCCGCCGATCCGCTCCCGGGGAAGATATCCCGTCTTCCTGAATTCCTGGTGCAGCTCCTGCTCGAAGCGGTAGCACGCGACCTGCCGGAAGATCGACGACACGTCGTCGTTCAATTTCTGCATCATGATCGCCAGCCTCTGCTCGTCATCCGCCTTGTGCAGGAGCTCCTCGAGCACGAAGTCCTCCATGAACGTGCTTGCGACCTCGGCGGTCGACGTGGGCGTGCCGAAATCGAGGGCGTGCTGCTTTTCCCGGATCAGCTCATTGTTGATGCCGTGGCCCAGCTCATGGGCGATGGTGAGCACGTCATGCATCTTGCCGGTGTGGTTCAGCAGGATGTACGTCGGCTGGACCATCAGGTGGTGGATGCAGAAGGCGCCGCTGTCCTTTCCTTTCTTCGGGTAGGCATCGATCTGGCCGTTCCTGACGAACCCGGAGAAAATGGCCGCGAACTGCGGATCGAGCTTGCCCATCACCTGGTGCACGAGGTTCACGGATCTCCCGTAGGGGTAGTGCTTCGCGACCGCGCCGAACTCGACGTTCCGCTCGTGGTATCTGAGCTTCTTCACGTTCAGGAGCTGAGCCTTGAGCTCGTAATAGCGGGCGGGGATGGAGAAGCGGCCGGCTACGGAGCCTACCAGCGCGTCCACGACATCGCTTTCGATGTCGTCGGCAAGGTGCCGGAGCGTGTCGGGCCGGGGCGTGCCGCGGAGCTCGTCGTCGATCTTCTTGTTCTGGAGCACTGAGTTGAGCTCCGCCTCGGCCACGTCCGCATGCCTGCTCAAGATGCTGTTGAACGCCGCGGCCGCCGTGTCCCGCACCTTCCGGTTCCCGCTGTTCATCAGCCCGACGATCTCGGAGAACGGCCTTGACGCCCGGCTGCCGTCGTCCAGCGCGACGACGCGCTCTTCCTTTGCAAGGAAGCCCGCGGTCATCTTCGTCCAGTTCGCGTAGGAGGTGGCGGACTTGAGGTTCAGGATCTTCTCTTCGGGCTCGCTCAGATGATAGCGGGCCTCGGCGAAGACGCGCTCCAGGAAGTGACGGTACTTCTTGAGTGGTCCATATTCGAGGAAGCGCTGCTGGTCCTCCGGCCTGATCCGCGCGACCCTCAGGTGGAAGAACTGGCTGTCGTTCTCGATCTTCTTGCTGAATTCCTCGATCTTGTTGAATGCCGCCTTGAGCTTCGGGTCGTTCTGGTCCTGCTGCGTCCTGAGCCAGAAATAGTAGCCCTCGTTGCCGTCGGTGCCCCAGCTCCGTTTCCACACCTCGTACTCGTCCAGCGCCTGCCGAAGCACATCGGGGGCCGTCAGGTAATCGTCGCGGTCCTTCCAGGCGTTGATGAACGCGTACGCCTTCTGTTCCAGGACCTTACGCTGCTCATCCCTGCGCGGATCGTTGTCGCCCCTGAAGAGCGTCTTCAGGTTCCACGAGGTCTGTCCGACCTTGAGAGGGCTTCGTGAGGTCCCGGCTTTGACCATTGCGGTTCGCGGCATGCCTGCTCCTTGGTACGGGCGTCGTTTCCTTCTTCTCATTCCAGTATACAAAAAAGAACGGGCGGAAGTAAATCCAAAATCTCAGAAAAGCGCTTGACAAGTCGCGATTGGTATGAGATTATTCTTTCGAAGTTCGGAAGTCTTTGTTCCAAAGCGGCCGCAAAGACCCACGTCTTGCGGCTTTTTTTGCGACATTTCCGTTATCTTCAATTTCCACAAGAAGGAGGTTCAGCCGAATGGCAAATGGGATCGTGAAATGGTTCAATGACTCCAAGGGTTTTGGATTCATTACCAAAGAAGAAGGCGGAGATGTTTTCGTCCACTTCTCGGACATTCAGGACAGCGGCTTCAAGACGCTGGCTGAAGGTCAGAACGTGACATTTGACGTTGTCGACAGCCCGAAGGGCCCGAAGGCAGCGAATGTCGTAAAGCTTTAATAGCCCCAGCCAATCAGAATAGGCAGGTCCGAAAGGGACCTGCCTATTTGTTTTTTACCGGCATACCAACAGCCGCCTCAACGCGGAGAGCCTCCCCCCTTACATACTACTCCCCGAACCCCGTTTGCCGACCCCCTCCTGTCCCTGCTAAGCAGCCTTTGACGCTCCCACAATGCTCCCGAGCGCCTGAAGCGCCCTGTCGTAATCAGGATGATTCGACTGCTCCGGGACGATCTCCCGGTAGCGCAGCACGTTGTTCCTGTCCAGGATGAAGACTGACCGCGCGAGCAGCCGGAGCTCCTTGATCAGGACGCCGTATGCCTCGCCGAACGATGCATCGAGGTGGTCCGAGAGCGCCCTGGCAGCTTCTATCGAGGCAGCGGCACAGAACCGGGATATGGCGAAGGGCAGGTCCATGCTGATGTTCAGCACGACCACGTCGTCCGGGAGCGATCCGGCCTCGCGATTGAACCTCCGGAGCTGCAGATCGCAGACAGGCGTGTCGAGCGACGGCGTTACGCTGATGACCTTCACCTTGCCCTCAAAATCGCCAAGCCGAACCTCCTTTAGCTCCCCGTCGAGAACGGTGAAAGCCGGCGCCTTTTCCCCCACCACGAGATCCGGACCGACCAGGGTGACCGGCCTCCCTTTCATCGTGATTATGTTCGTTCTTTCTGTCATGACTTACCTCCTTCCAGCCTGGAACGGCACTGATATTTAATAAATAGATCACCACGCGCTCCTTGTCAAGGAAGGGACCGTGCACGATCCCTCGCTTTTCGCTGACCGGTTGATAAGATGGCAATTTTTACTTTTTCCGTCCCGCCGAGTATGTTATACTGCACCGCATGATTAAGGAAATGCTGCCCCTCGATCAGCTGCTTCGGAAGCGCGCCTCGCTCACTCCCCGGACAACCTTTGTAAAATTCAGCGGAAAGAAGTTCTCCTACCGGGCGATGGACCGGCTTGCCGACTCCTTTGCTTCGTTCATGCACGAGAAAGGGATCAAACCCGGCGACCGGGTGGCCATTCTCTGCCACAACTGCGCCTTCTATATTGCCGCGTACTTTGGAATTATTCGTTCCGGCGCCGTCGTCCTGCCGCTGAACAACCTGCTGACCCATGAAGAGCTCGACTATATCCTGCAGGACGCCGGAGCGGTTCTTTGCCTCTACGACCTGGACTGCCGCGGGACCGTGGAGAAGCTGAGCCGGAATGGCGGGCGCTCCTTTGTCATGCTGAGCGACATCGCGGCATCGCCTGCGGCTGTCGCCGGGGATCTCCCGGACCCGGCCCACACCGTCGACGATATTTCCACGATCCTCTACACCTCGGGAACGACCGGCAGGCCCAAGGGCGCGCTCCTGACGCACAGGAACATCATCACGAACGCGAGCGCGGCTACCGAGGTCATTCATGTGACGCACCAGGACCGGTTCATAGTGTTCCTGCCGCTGTTCCATTCCTTCACGTACACGGTCTGCGTGATCCTGCCGCTCCTTGCGGGCGCCATGATCTCGGTCCTGCCGGGGGTGCGGCCGTTCTCGCGCGTCGTGAAGAGCCTGATCCTCGACCGGATCACCCTCTTTGTTGCCATCCCCACGGTCTACAAGATCCTTGCGGAGAAGGACATGCCCTGGTTCGTCAAGGTCCTGCTGAACCTCAGGCTTTGCGTGTCCGGCGCCGCGCCGCTCCCGGTCCGGGTCATCCGGGAATTCGAGGCCGCTTTCAAGGTGCCGCTTTTGGAAGGTTACGGCCTGACCGAAGCATCTCCGGTCGTCTCGATCAACCCGCCAGAACGGGGCAGGAACAAGCCCGGCACGGTGGGGCTTCCCTTGCCGGGCATCGCGGTGAAGGTCGTGGATGACGCGGGAAAAGAGCTGCCCCTCCATACGCCGGGTGAGCTTGCAGTTAAAGGGCCGAACGTGATGCGGGGTTATCTGAACCGTCCCGGGGACACGGTCCAGACGATCAAGGACGGCTGGCTCTACACCGGAGACATCGCGTCGCTCGATGAGGACGGCTACATCAGGATCATCGACCGGAAAAAGGACATGATCATCGTCGACGGCCTGAACGTCTACCCCTACGAGGTGGAAGAGGTGATGTACCGAAACCCGGCGGTCCGGGACTGCGCCATGATCGGCGTGCCCCACGAGCATGAGGAGGGCAAGGAACTGCCGATCATGTATGTCGTGCAGAAGGACGGGCAGGCGACGACCCCAAAGGCGTTCCGGGAATATCTCTCCCATCATGTGGCCCACTACAAGATCCCGCGGAGGTTCATCATGGTCCAGGAGCTCCCGCGGACCGCCACCGGCAAGATCCTGAAGCGGGACATTCGCAAGCTGTACCTCGAGACCGAAACACAGGCCAAACGCAGCGGGACGTAAGAGGTGCACCGAGCATGCTGTTAACCGTCGTTCCCGGCGACAGTCCGTTCAGACGCGTGGCCTGCCGGCGCATTGCGGGGCATTTCCCCTTCGTGCATCACCTCATGCTTCCTCATCGGCTCTCGTGCCGCGCAAGCCCCTATCAGACCCGGGAGAGGACCTATGGCGGGCGTCGATGCTTTTGACAGGAATGTTGACCGGTACGAGCAGTGGTTCCTGGACCATCCGCTCGCGTACGTGTCGGAGCTGCACGCTGTTCGGGAACTGCTGCCCGGCGGCACCGGGGTGGAGATCGGCGTCGGTACCGGCAGGTTCGCCGCGCCCCTCGGCATCACGAGGGGCATCGAACCGTCGGCTGCCATGGCATCGCTCGCGCGGGAGAAGAGGATCGACGTTGTCCCCGGCGTGGCCGAGAAGCTGCCCTATCAGGACCGGGAATTCGATTTTGCGCTTATGGTCACCACCGTCTGCTTTCTCGATGATCCGGACCTTGCGTTCCAGGAGGTGCATCGCGTGCTCAAACCCGGAGGTTCGTTCGTCGTCGGGTTCGTGGATAGCGCGAGCCAGCTCGGCAGGGAATACGCGAAGCACAAGGAGCAGAGCGCGTTTTACAAGGACGCGACGTTCTATTCCGCCGAGGAGATCGAGGGCCATTTGACGCAGGCCGGTTTCGGCCCGTTTGAGTTTCGCCAGACACTCTTCAAGGCCCTTGATCAGATGGAGTCCGTAGACCCGGTGAAGAGGGGACAGGGAGAGGGATCTTTCGTGGTGGTGAGAGGCGTCAGGAAGTAAGTGCGGGGGGATGGCCACCCTTGCCGTTTTCAGCGGGATTCTTCTTGTCCTGATCATGCTTTGGGAAGCGTTCGACATTAATGAACGCCGGCGAAGAGGCCCTATAAGGAATAACGTATGCCTTGTCTTTACGGCGAAATGGCGCGTCCTGGAAAATACCCAAACAACTGTTCGCTTTTCATCCCGAAATTCTGTAAAATTCATACTATCTTGAAATTTGTACCAAACTATACACCCGATAAGGCCTTTCTATCGTGAACAGCCACTCACATCAAGGATCGGAAGCCGACGAGCTGCATGCTAGCCAGGTCCAGCAGCTCTTTGACAGCGCGCCGATCGGCATGGTCGGGACGCTCCTCAACGCCGCCGTCCTGTCTTATATAGAATGGAACGTCGTTGAGCGCCGGGTGATCGTACTCTGGTTCGCCTTCCTGTTTTTGGTAACGTTGATTCGCGGACTTCACGTTTACGAATACCGGCATCGTACCCTTTCCCGGGAAGAACTCTCGGACTGGGGGGTATGGTTCACGTTCGGGCTGGCCATGTCCGGGATCGCCTGGGGATCGGCCGCTATTTTCCTGTTCCCCGCGGCATCGACCACCCACCAGGTCTTCCTTGCATTCGTCCTCGGCGGCATGGTCGCCGGAGCTGCAGGGACATTTTCGGTCCGCATGAGCTGTTTTTTGGCTTACAGCGTGCCCGCCCTTCTTCCGCTGATCATCCGCTTCTTTCTGCTGGGGGACGAGATCCACCTTGCCATGGGAGGCTTGACCGTCCTCTATGTCCTTCTTATCATGAGTGTTGCCCTGCGCGTCCACTCCATGTCGACCACGACGCTGAAGCTCCGTTTTGACAACGGGAACCTGGTGACCCACCTGGCCTCTGAAAAGGAGGAGGCCGAGCGGCTGAACGAGGAGCTGGTGTTCGAGATCGCCGAGCGAAAGAATGCCGAGCAGGAACTCAACAATCACCGAAAGCATCTTGAGGAACGGGTGCTCATGCGCACGGCCGAGCTGTCGGACGCGAACGTACGCCTGGAGACGGAGGTCGCGGCGAGAACGCATGCCGAGGAATCGCTCCGGCGGAGCGAAGAACATTTCCGGTCCCTCATCGAGAACGCTCTCGATCTCATCACCGTCCTTGATGCCGCCGGGAAGATCCTCTTTGAGAGCCCTTCCCTGGAGCTGCTGCTGGGCTATCGGCCGGCCGACCTGGTCGGCCGTGATGTTTTCGGTTTTATTCATCCCGAGGACAGGACGGCGGCCCGGGAGGCCCTGACGAGGATCATGCGCGAGCCGGAAGCCACGGATTCGATCGAGCTCCGCGTACTGCACGAGAACGGCTCGTGGCGCAAGTTCCAGGTGAACGCCAGGAGCATGGCCGATGCTTCCGGAGCGATGCGGGTCATCATCAATTCCCGGGATATCACGGAACGCAAGAAACTGGAGGAGGACATCCAGCGGGTGCAGAAGCTCGACTCCATCGGAGTGCTTGCCGGCGGCCTTGCCCATGATTTCAACAACCTGATCACCGGAATCGCGGTCAACATCGATCTGGCCAAGATGAAGACGGCGCCCGGTGACGAACGGCTCGCTTTCCTGGAAAAGGCCGAACAGGCCTCTGCCAGGGCGCACGAACTGACCCAGCAGCTTCTCACCTTCTCCCGCGGGGGGGATCCGGTCAGGAAAATCGTACCGGTCAAGGACATGGTGCGGGAGTCCGCCGCTTTTGCCCTGACAGGATCCCCGGCGGCCTGTTCGTTCTCGATACCCGACGATATCCGCCCGGTCGAGGTCGATCCCGGGCAGGTCCGCCAGGCGATCCACAACCTCGTCGTAAATGCGGAGCAGGCCATGCCGCAGGGCGGCACGGTCAGGATCAGCTGTGAAAATATTAAGCTCCCGCAGGAGATCATGCCGCTGAAGGCCGGGGACTATGTAAAAATTTCCATTGCAGATGACGGCGTGGGTATCCCGAAGGAGAACTTTTCAAGGATCTTCGACCCCTATTTCACGACGAAACGGACAGGGAGCGGCCTGGGGCTTGCCACAGCTTATTCCATTATCAGAAAGCACGGCGGAAACATCACGGTCGAGTCCGAGCCGGGGGCAGGATCGACGTTCACGCTCTTTCTCCCTGCTTCGGCAAAAGAAGCAACAGGGGGCGACATCGGCCTGAAGTTGATCCGCGGGACGGGAAGGGTCCTGATCATGGACGACGAAGAGATCGTACGGGATGCTGCCGGCAAGATCCTTCAGGCCTCGGGGTACGAGACCGAATTCGCCACGGAAGGGAACGACGCGGTCGAGCTCTACAGGAAAGCGATCGACAGGGGACAGCGCTTTGACGTGGTTATCCTTGACCTGACCGTGCCCGGCGGGACCGGAGGCAGGGAAACCATGAAGAGGCTGCTTGAATTAGATCCCGCGGTCAGGGCGATCGTATCGAGCGGATATTCTCATGATCCCATCATGGCAAACTTCCGGGACTACGGGTTCCTGGGGGTCATCGTGAAACCCTACACAGTGCGGGAGATGAGCGAGGCCGTACACAACGTGATGGCAACGAGCGCCGAACGCATCTGAACCCCCTCCTGGATACGCCGGCACTTTCTCCTGCCGGTCAGCGGTCGTGTTGACGCGGGCCTGTGAAAACGGTTCCCGTGAGATGCCCCTTCCCCTTGAGGGTTCGTCACTCCACTCCTTTCTTGTAAGATCCCGGGTCCTTCCCTCTCAAAAAGAGCCCTATCCTGCCAGCTCATAATAATTGAAAAATAACTATCTCCCCGTGAGAGAAGTGACGTCCCGCCGAAGGGACCTTTTTCCTTGACAATGAATGTAACATGTGTTACTCTATGTTCAAGAGTTACATAAGGGGAGGTGCACGATGAAAAAGCTCTTCAAAGAACTGGAAGAAACACTTGCGGACGCCGCGCTGTTCGAGATGGGAGTTGGAATACCCGTGACAGGAGGACATCGTTCGATCATTGGGCGGGAGACGCTGGAGGAAAATCTGATCGAGGTGGCGTTTGCAGAGGCCGCGGACTTTGAGGACATCCATCGCGCCATTATCCGGGAGCATCAAGAGGCCTGGAACCTGGCCCATCCTGACGACTGCGCGCAGGGCGGCGATGACCTGTGCTTCGTCTAGTCAAAGGCACCGCGCATCAAATCACTTGAAGGCAGCAGGGGGAATCCATAATCATGCCGAAAACAAGGGTCCAGGAATGGCTGCTCATCTTTTACAGCGTGCCGTCCCATCCTGTGAGCAACCGGATGAAGATCTGGCGGAAGCTCGCGAAAACAGGGGCCGTGCAGCTCAAAGGCGCCGTCTACATCCTTCCCGCCACGGAAGAGCATGAAGAGTTCCTGCAATGGCTCATCGGCGAGGTGAAGACCATGGGCGGAGACGGCGCGTTCGTCAGAACCGCCGAGATCGGGACCATGACCGATGTCGATATTCGGCGGCTCTTCACCATGCAAGCGGACCAGGAGTACAACCGGCTTGAAAAGAATCTCGATGTTCTCGAACGGAAGATCCAGGGCGTTCGGAAGGGCACGAAAAGCGAGGAAGGCAAGCGTCTCGCTGCTGAGGCCGCGAAGTTCAGCAAGGAATTCGAAGAAGCAGGCAAGCGCGACTATTTCTCTTCCCCAACGGGTCAGACAATGAGAAAGCGCATCCAGGCGCTGGACGCAGCGTTGCGGGAAACTGGAAAAAGGGCTTCGGCAGAAGCGGCTACGGTCACGGCACGGCGGCTGCAGGACTATCAAGGGAAAAACTGGGCTACCCGTAAGAACCCCTTTGTGGATCGTATGGCGTCGGCGTGGCTCATCAAACGATTTATTGATCCGAAAGCCTCTTTCGTGTTCATTGACGAGCGGAACGTTGCTTCGCTCGACAATACTACTTTGGCTTTCGATATGCGCGGCGCAGCTTTTACCCATGTCGGCGATTTCTGCACTTTTGAGGTGCTGGTGAAATCCTTCGGGATCAAAGACAAGGCGGTCAAAAAGATAGCCGAGATCGTACATGACCTCGACGTAAAAGACGATAAGTACGGTAAGCCTGAGGCGCCAGGTGTTGAGGAAATACTCGCTGGCATCCGCAAGACGGCAAAGAACGACACCGACGGACTTGAGCGCGGTATGGCAGCGTTCGAGATGCTGTATCAATCGAAATCCTGATTATCTGTAAAAAAGGAAGACATCTAGGCAGGGTGAAAAGATCACATTCCGCGAGGCGCTCCCTTACTGGCTCAAGCTCGGGTTGATCAGCTTCGGCGGTCCCACGGGACAGATCCCGATCATGCACAAGGAAGTGGTGGAGAACAAGAAGTGGATGCCCGAAAGCCACTTTTTGCACGCCCTGAACTTTTGCATGCTCCTGCCCGGGCCGGAGGCACAGCAGCTCGCGACGTACGTCGGGTGGCTCCTGCACGGGACCCGGGGAGCGCTCGCGGCCGGCATTCTCTTCGTCCTTCGTCGATATTCATCCTCTGGTGGCTCAGCTGGGTCTACGTGGCGCTCGGTACCGTTCCGGCAATAGCTGCGCTCTTCTACGGCCTGAAGCCGGCAGTTGCCGCGATCGTCGCGGAGGCGGTCATTCGCATGAGAAAAATCTTTGAAGAACCCGAGTCTCGTCGGACCTGCCGCATCGTCGTTCATTGCAATATATTTTCTGAACGTGCCGTTTCCGGTGATCGTTCTTTCCGCCGGCCTGATCGGCTATCTGCTGAATTCGCGTCAGACCAGCGCCGGAACTGGCGCGCAATCCGCTCCGGACCTGAAGCCGCAGATCATTGCAAACGGCTGGACCCGGGCACTGAAGATCGCCGCTATCGGTCTGGCTCTCTGGTTCCTGCCGCTGATCGCGCTCGGTCTCCGGCGCGGATGGGATGACATCCTGGTTGATATCGGCGTCCTGTTCAGCAAGGCCGCGGTCGTGACCCTCGGCGGGGCCTATGCCGTGCTCGGTTATATCGGTCAGCAGGCGGTGGGCTATTACGGATGGCTTCTCCCCGAGCAGATGATGGACGGCCTCGGCCCCGCCGAGACAACGCCCGGTCCACTCATCATGGTGAATCAGTTTGTGGCCTATGTAGCCGCCTATGCCCACACGCCTGGTCTCGCTCCCGCTCTTGCAGGCGCGGTCGGAGGGCTGCTCGCGACCTGGGTCACCTTCACGCCGTCCATGCTCTGGATCTTCATCGGCGCGCCGTACATCGAATCTCTGCGGAGGAATGTCAAGCTCGCTTCGGCATTGTCAGCGATCACGGCAGCGGTCGTCGGAGTCGTGCTGAGCCTCGGCGTCAACTTCACCCGGCATGCCCTGCTTCCGGACACAGGCGGCTTCGACCGGTTCGCGCTTGCGGCATCGGTGATAGCCTTTATCGGCATGCAATACCGGAAATGGCCCATGATCCCGGTCATCATCGGCTCTGCAACGGCCGGGCTCGTCTGGAAAACGGCTTTGTAAAAAGCGCAAACAAGGAGGAATCGATATGACGACAGCACCTGCATGCCCCATCGGAAAACTGGAAAAACTGCTCCTGGCAACAGACATGTCGGACTACAGCGAGGGAGCCATCCGGGAGGCGATCACGTTTGCCGCCAAATGCTCGAGTCGATTAGTTGCCTGCATGACGCTTGAAACGAACCCCGAATTCGAGACCATCGGCTCGAATGTCTTCGAGAAAGAAGAAGCCGAGGCGACGGCCCACCTCGAAGCGATCAAGGCGCGGGCGGCAAAGCAGAATGTCCTGTGCGAAACCGTTCTGCGCGAATCGACCGACGCCGCGGAGGCCTTCGTTGGCGAGGCAGTTGAAAAGAAGGTCGACATGATCGTTATCGGCAGGCGGGGACGCAAAGGAGTGGCCAAGGCCCTGATGGGAGAAACCGCGGCAAAAGTCATCGCCCACGCGCCCTGCAAGGTCCTCATCGTTCCCCGGGCGGCCCAGATCGAATACAGAAACATTCTGGTCGCCACTGACGCATCGGCTCACGCCACGGCGGCAGTCACTGAAGCGATTGCCATTGCAAAGCGCTGCGGAAGCCATCTTATCGCGCTCTCGGCCATGCGGGATGAGGGCGAGCGCGCAGACGCGGGGAAGCACGCAAGCGCCGCCGCCGAAGCAGCGCGCAGGGAGGGCGTATCCGCGGAGGCGGTCACCCCGACAGGAAGATCCTTCACTGCCATCGTGGAAACGGCAAGCGGCAGAGGAGTTGATCTTATCGTCATGGGGACCTACGGGAAAACCGGCATAAAGAAGCTTCTCATGGGAAGCTCGACTGAGAAAGTCATCGGGAGCGCCGGCTGCGCCGTGCTTGTCGTCAAAGCGTGAGAAGCTGAAGAAAGCGCGGGGGAGAACAGGGCCATGAAATGGATTACGAGAGAGAAGGTCAAGGTCGACCGCGTCGCCTGTCCCTGGCTGATCAGAAAGTTCGTGGACAAGGACGCTGAATTCATATTTGCACCAGCCGAGAAAGTTCAGGCCGAGGCCGCGTGTCTGGGAGCGATCCCCTTTGACGTGCCGAACGTTGAACTCGGCCACCACGGCAAAGAGTGCTCGTTCGATGCGATCGTAAGGAAATACGGTTTGACAACGGACCCGGCCCTCGTGCTGCTCGCCAGGATCGTGAACGGCGCGGATACTGACAACAGCCTGTATTGCCAGCCCGAGGGCCCGGGGTTGAACGCGGTCGCCGAAGGTTTCCGTCACCTGGGGCTCAAGGATGACCACGCGATCAATGCCGCGGAATGGATCGTGTACGATGCGCTGTACGCCTACTGTCGGGAGATGGTCAAGCAGGGAAAGTCCCATGGCATATACACGGTCTGACGTCGCGCTTCTCTTCGTTGCCCGGAGCGTCCGGCTCTTCGCCTATGGCGCGCTCTCCGTGGTCCTTGCCCTGTACCTCCACGAGATCGGCCTGTCCGGCGTTTTGATCGGGCTACTCTTCACGCTCACGCTTGCAGGCGATGCGGTGATAACGCTCTGGATCACGACGACCGCAGACCACGCATACGTGCGCGGCAGAAAAAAAATGCTTCTCCTGGGCGCGGGGCTCATGGTCTTAGCCGGCGTCGTCTTCAGTCTGACCGGGAACCCGCCCGTCCTCATCATCGCGGGAATCATCGGTGTGATCAGTCCGAGCGGCAACGAGATCGGGCCCTTCCTCTCCCTCGAACATGCGGCGCTCTCCCAGCTTCTCCCTGCCGAGCAGCGCACCAGGGCGTTCGCCTGGTACAACGTGGCCGGTTCGCTTGCCGCAGCCTCGGGCGCGCTTGCCGGCGGGCTCCTCTCGAAACTTATCGTGAGCGCCGGATATACGGAGCTCCTATCCTACCGCGCGGTGATTGTTCAATACGCCGCATGCGGCATCATCCTGGCCGCGCTCTTCCTGTTCCTCTCTCCGGGAGTGGAGGCGAAGCCCGCCTCCCGCGCAGTGGCGCGTGTGTTCGGCCTGCATCAGTCCCGGGGCGTGGTCCTGAAGCTTTCCGCATTGTTCGCGCTCGACGCCTTTGCCGGCGGGTTCGTGATCCAGAGCATGGTCGCCTACTGGTTCCACATCCGGTTTGGCGTGGACGCTGCGCTTCTGGGCAGCATCTTCTTCGGGGCCAATATCCTGGCCGGCCTCTCGGCGCTTTTCGCAATCCGGCTTGCCAACCGCTTCGGCCTGATCAATACCATGGTGTTTTCCCACATCCCGTCGAACGTGCTGCTCTGTCTGGTGCCGCTCATGCCGAACCTGGCGCTCGCGGTCACCGTGCTGCTGCTCCGCTTCAGCATTTCCCAGATGGACGTGCCTACGCGCCAATCCTACACCATGGCCGTCGTAGCGCCGGACGAACGGTCGGCCGCCTCGGGCGTCACGACCATCGCCCGCTCGATCGGCGCGGCCTTCTCGCCGGCCCTGACCGGCGTCTTCCTTGCGACGCCGGCGCTCCTGGCCGCACCGTTCCTCGTTTCCGGGGGGCTGAAGATCGTGTATGACCTGCTGCTCTACCGAAGCTTCAGGAAGGCCGATGTGAAATGAGATGACTTGGGGACGGAAGGCGGGGCGCCGCGCGGCGATATTGTCAGCGCCCGGCCGAAGTGAAGGGCCGGCCGGCGCAGGCCCGGTGCAGTGTGGATCACGGTTTGGTCATGTCGCGGTAGAGCAGGAACCCGCCCCGCCCGCTATCCTTGACGCGGTACATGGCGGCGTCAGCCCTGTTCAGGAGTGTCTCCACATCATCGCCGTCCCCGGGGTAGATGCTGATGCCGATGCTGGCGCCGATGCTGCACTCATGCTCCCTGAGCACGAACGGATCGGACAGCACCTCGATGATCTTCCGGGCGACGACCGCGGCGTCCTCGGGCGCCTCGATCTTACCACAGAGCCCGACGAACTCGTCTCCTCCCATACGGGCCACCGTGTCCGCCTTCCGGGTGCAGGCAACCAGCCTCCTGGACACTTCCTTAAGCAGCAGATCGCCCATCTCATGCCCGAGCGCATCGTTGACCGCCTTGAAACGGTCCAGGTCGATATAGAGGACCGCGAGCACGAATCTGTTTCGCTTCGCCAGCTCCAGAAGCTGGCGCGTGCGGTCGAAGAAGAGCGCCCGGTTCGGCAGACCCGTGAGATCATCATACAGCGCGATCCGCCTGAGCCCCTCCTCGATCTGTTTCCGTTCGCTGATGTCCCGGAATATGATCTGGACCGCTGGTTTTCCGCCTGAGGAAAAGAAATTCCCCGCAACCTCCACATCGATCTCCGTTCCGTCGCACCGGATATATTTTTGTTCAAGCCAGGGAGCGGTCTGGGCCCCGGCCCGGGACAGTCCCTGAATGCGCTGCGTCACGATCTCGTGGTAATCGGGATGGATGAATTCGAATACGGATTTTCCGATGACCTTGGCGGGATCTGCCGCACCGAGGAGCCGCATTCCCGACGGGTTCATGAAAACAAACCTGCCCTCGATGTGGATGGCGATCCCATCGGGTGACAGCTCGATGAGCTGCCGGTACCGCTCCTCGCTTTCTTTCATCGCGGCGATTGCCTGCTGCAGCTCCTGCGGGGCATGGCCGGTCTTCGTGCGCGCACGAAGACCGGCAAAGAACAGGAGAGCCGCGCCGGCCAGAATAAGAAACACAGCTACGAGAGAGAGTGTCGACATATCGTCTTAAGCCTCTTCAGGGTGCGGTTCCGGCCAGGGATGCGGCCGGGGAAGCTGGTTGATACGAATCTTGTCGGATGATCGTGTCCCGTTCTTTAATAATCACGGGGTTATGAAAGGGGCGATTTCTTTTGCGCAAACAGGGGGGGCATAGTATAATCCGCGCATGTCCCGGAAACTTGACGAAAAAATCGATTCCCTCCTTGCCGCTGAGCGGGGAGCGGTTGTTAAGGCCCGCGGCGCCGGCATCGAGGTCGCGCTCGCCTACCCGAACACCTACCATATCGGCATGTCGAACCTCGGCATTCACCAGATCTACCGCATCCTGAACGGCCGTCCTGACACGGCATGCGAGCGGGTCTTCCTTCCCGATGAGGAGGACATCGAGGAGTACGAAAAGACCAACAGGAAGCTCTTTACCTTCGAAAACCGGCGGCCTGTCAGGGAGTTCGACATCCTGGCCTTCTCGGTCTCCTTCGAACAGGACTACCTGAACATCCTGGAGATGCTGCGGCTCGCCGGCATCCCGGCTTCCCGGGAGGAGCGGAATGGCGAGGGACCGCTCGTGGTGCTCGGCGGCATCTGCTCGTTCTTCAACCCCGAACCCCTGGCGGACTTCTTCGATCTCGTGATCGCGGGGGAGGGCGAGGACGTTGTAAATGAGTTCGTCGATGTCTATCGAAAGCACCGAGACGATAGCCGCGGGGAATTGCTCAGGGCATTGAGCGCCATCGCCGGCGTGTACGTGCCGGAGTTCTATGAGGTCCTGTATCATGAGGACGGAACGATCAGGGAGCGCAGAAAACACGAGCCCTCCGCGCCGGAAATGATCGCCAAGCGAACTGCCGGGGACTTCGACCGTTTCCCCGCCGCCACCGCGATCCTGACGCCGAACACCGAGTTCAGCGACCGGTACCTGTCCGAGATCACCCGGGGCTGCGGCAGGCACTGCAGATTCTGCATGGCCGGGTACCTTTATCTCCCGCCGCGGAACCTCGGCATCGAAGCGGCAAAGCGGCAGGCTGCGCAAGCCGATGCGCAGTGCGGCAGGATCGGCCTCGTGGGCGCGGCGCTTTCGGATTATCCCCACATCAACGAGCTCTGCATGGCGATCGAAGGCGGCGTCTCGGTCTCGTCCCTGCGCGCGGACTCGGTGAGCGAAGCGCTCATCGAACGGCTCGCGAAGAGCGGGCACAAGACCATCTCGATTGCGCCCGAAGCGGGGTCCGAACGGCTCCGCAGGGTCATCAACAAGGGCGTGAGCGAAGAGGATATCCTGAGGGCCGCCGACATGGTCTTCGGCCGCGGCATTCCGAACCTGAAGCTCTACTTCATCCTGGGCCTGCCCACGGAGACGCAGGAGGACGTTGAGGCGATCATTGCGCTCAGCATGCAGGTGCGCGAGGTTCAACTCAGGCACGCGCGGCCTGCGGGCAGGATCGGCAGGATCACCCTCTCGGTAAACTCCTTCGTACCGAAGCCGTTCACGCCGTTCCAGTGGGAGCCCATGGAGGCGGTGGAGGTGCTGAACAGGAAGCAGCGTTTTCTCGAAAAGGCAGTCCGGAGGACCGGGAACATGAACATGATCCACGACCTTCCGAAGTGGGAGTATATCCAGGCGCTCCTGTCCCGCGGGGACCGGAGGGTCGGCGCGCTGATCAGGAGCGCCCATGAAAAAAGTGGGGACTGGAAGGCCGCCGCAAGGGAGCTGAACGTGGATATGGACTTCTACGCAAGGCGCAGACGCTCGTTCGACGAGGTCCTTCCCTGGGATTTCATTGACATCGGTGTGAGGAAAGATTATCTTAGGAACGAATACAACCGGGCCCTCGACGGAAAGTTCACGCCAGTGTGCAGCGTGGGCTCCTGCAAGGCCTGCGGAGTGTGCACGCCGGAAGAGAAATCTGCGGCCGCGGATGAACAGGGATGAACAGGGACGGAAAACAGAAACAATTCACGTCTGAGAAAAATGTTCAACTGCTCACAATTCCCGGGCTTGAACAGATCCCGCGTGTCAGGCATGCGTTCACCACGAGAAGGAACGGCCTCGGTGCCCGCACGAACGGGTTCAAGCTGTCAGGGGACTGGAACGTCGTGGCAGAAGCATTCGGAGTGGCTCCTGACCGCGTCGTGACCGTGAACCAGGTTCACGGCGATACGATCGTGCGTGTCGATGATCAGAACTACACGAGCCTGCTGCCGGTCGAGGCCGATGCCATGGTCACGAACCAGGCCGGCATCGCCATCGGCGTCGAGACCGCAGACTGCGTACCCGTGCTGCTGGTCGACCCCGTCATACCCGCGATCGGCGCGGTCCATGCCGGCTGGCGGAGCACGGTCAAGAAGATCGTGCGGAAGGCCGTGCAGACGATGCAGGACGAATTCGGCTCCGATCCTTCGCGGATGATCGCGGCCATCGGCCCGGCGATCGGGCCAGAGTGCTACGAAGTGGACGAACCGGTCATGGGCCCGGTGAAAGAGAGCTTCTCCCTCTGGCAGAAGGCCGCCTCTCCGCTCGGCAACGACAAGTGGAGCCTGGACCTCGTAAAGCTGAACAGGATCGGCATCGTGCAGGCGGGACTTCCGCCGGGGAACGTCCACTCCCTCGGCCTCTGCACCTGCTGCAGAAGGGACCTGTTCTATTCCTTCCGCGCCGAAGGCAGGACCGGCAGGATGCTGTCGGTTATCATGATAAGACCTTGAATTAGGGACACAGACGGACACTGAATGAATCTATGAAAATCATGGTCTAATCATAGGCTGATCTGTGATAATCAGTGTCAAAGACCTTTAACTTTCAATGTCAATTGAGGACAACGTCAAGACGGTCCTGGACAGGATCGCCGCCGCGGCCCAGCGGGCCGGCCGCGAGCCCTCCGCCATCAAGCTCGTTGTCGTTACCAAGACCGTCGATGTCGCCCGCATCCGCGAGGCCGTTGAGGCCGGGGCATTGATCCTCGGCGAGAACCGGGTGCAGGAGGCGAAGGAAAAGATCGAGATGCTCGGACCGGTCGCCAGCTGGCACCTGATCGGCCATCTCCAGACGAACAAGGCAAAGTATGCGGTCAGGCTGTTCTATCTGATCCATTCCGTGGACAGCATCGAGCTTGCCCGGGAGATCGACCGGCAGGCCGCGAAGATCGGGAAGGTACAGGACATACTGATCGAGGTGAGCATCGCCGGGGAGGAGAGCAAGGCTGGCGCGGCGATCGAGCAGACTGCCGGCCTGGTGAGAGAAGCGGCAAAATTGGGCCACCTCTCGCTCAAGGGGCTGATGACCATCCCGCCGTTCCTTGACGATCCCGAGCGGGTGCGGCCCTATTTCAGGAAGCTGCGCGAACTGTCGGAGGCCATCGCGCGGGAGCGGATCCCCGGCGTATCCCTGAAAGAGCTTTCCATGGGCATGAGC
This sequence comes from Nitrospirota bacterium, assembly GCA_035516965.1. Classification (NCBI taxonomy): domain Bacteria; kingdom Pseudomonadati; phylum Nitrospirota; species Nitrospirota bacterium. Next base: position 60,069 of record DATIZR010000064.1, on the reverse strand, counting down.
AACGATTTCGAGGTCGCCATCGAAGAAGGCGCAACCATGGTGCGGGTGGGCACGGCGATATTCGGGGAAAGAAGATAGGATCGTACGCGGGAGCTCGGAGCAACAGGCAGGACCATCGAAGGAAACAGAGGGGGCGGCATGACGATAAAGGGCAAAATCGCATTCCTGGGCGGCGGGAACATGGCCGAGGCGCTGATCAGGGGGCTGCTTGCAGCCGGTGTCGTGAAGGCGGACCAGTTGGTCGTCAATGATGTCTCCGCCGACCGGCTCGAGCATCTCAGGACGACCTATGGTATCATAGTCCAGAAGAGCACCCGGGACGCCGCGTCCGGCGCCGACGTCGTGCTGCTCTGCGTAAAGCCCCAGGTCATCGACGTGGTCCTGGCCAAGATCGCCCCCGTCGCGGATAAGACAAAGCTGGTCATCTCCATCGCCGCAGGCGTGACGATCGACAGGATCCAGAAGATGCTTGCGGCAGAGCCCCGGGTGATCAGGGTGATGCCGAACACGCCCGCGCTCGTGCTCGCCGGTGCGGCTGGCATCGCTGCCGGGTCAAAGGCAACGCAGGATGATATGGGGCTGGCGCAGCAGATCTTCGGCGCCGTGGGCAGGTCCGTGGTCGTGGACGAGAAGCTGATGGACGCCGTGACCGGGCTGTCGGGCAGCGGCCCTGCCTACGTGTTCATGATCATTGATGCCCTGTCCGACGCGGGTGTGAAGGCAGGGCTGCCCCGGCCCCTTGCGCTGGAACTCGCGGCCCAGACCGTGTTCGGATCGGCGAAGATGGTGCTCGAGACCGGTGAGCATCCGGGCAAACTGCGCGACATGGTGACCTCGCCCGGGGGGACGACCATCGAAGGGCTGCACGCGCTCGAGAAGGGTAAGCTCCGGGCCACGCTCATGAACGCCGTGGAAGCGGCAGCTGCCAGGAGCAGGGAACTGGGGAAGTAAAACCTGACAGAATCGACAGACAAGCGATGATAGGCGACGAAAACCGAATGAGCGACGACAGAAACCAGCAGGCTAACAGTGAGACGACGTGAGGCAATTGGATAGACCGAAAGGCGAGCATGGGGGAACATTCAGAGCCATACAGAATTACATGTATGGCAGGTCGCAATGGATGCAGCCATGGAGATTTATGAAATTACCAAAGTCTTTCCAACCGAGGAAAAGTATTCTCTCGTGGACCAGATCCGTAGATCCTCCCGCGCTGTAGCCGCCAATCTTGCCGAAGCGTGGCGGAAGCGATGATATGAAGCAGCATTTAAGAGTGAATTGAACGACGCAGAAGCTGAGGGATCCGAAACGCAAACGTGGATAGAAGTGTCGCTCCGGTGCTCTTCTATAAACAAGCAAACAGCAGGTACGCTTGATCAGAAATACGAGCGTATACTCGCACTGCTGGCGGCCATGATTCGTGACGCCGGAAACTGGACGCTGTCGTATAAAAACGACAAGTAGAGAATCTGTCGAAGATTCGGTGCAAAGGCGGGAAACAATATCCCGCTTCTTAGAAGTTATTTTGTTTCTTGGACGGGATTTGTCGCCACTGGTCGGTGCAGGTCGACGCTAGTCGATTGCAGGTCGGCATTACAACGGGAGGGACAATGTTCGTATTCGGCAATATCATTCTGGGAATCGCCAAGGTGCTCGACGTCGTGCTGAACATCTACATGTGGGTCATCATCATCCGCGCGCTCATCTCCTGGGTGAACCCGGACCCCTACAACCCGATCGTGCAGATCCTCGCGAGGATGACCGAGCCGGCGCTCAGGCCCATCAGGAAGCTGGTGCCGCCGTATAAGGTCGGCATCGATTTTTCACCGCTCATTGCGATCCTCATCATCATCTTTCTGCAGTACGCGTTGATCAACACGCTCTTTCGTATCGGCCATTCGATGGGCTAACGCACGGGACCCATCGGCCGGGAGGCGATCCTATGAACATTACACCGCTCGACATCCAGCAGAAACGGTTCCACGTGGGCTTCCGGGGGTATGAACGCGTCGAGGTCGACAACTTTCTCGACCTGGTGCGGGAAGAGATGGAGGCGCTCCTGCGCGAGGTGACGGAGCTGCGCGAGTTCCGGCAGTCCTATGACCAGCGGATGGCCGAGCTCGTCTCCCGGGAGGAGACGGTCAAGAACACGCTTATCATGACCCAGAAGGTGTCGGACGACACGAAGGAGAACGCGCGCAAGGAGGCGGACCTGATCATCAGGGACGCCGAGGTGCGCAGCCAGCAGATCATCGGCAATACCCAGCAGGAGAAGGTCAGGCTCGAAACGGACATCCAGGAGCTGAAGCGGCGGAAGCACCACTTCCTGCAGGACATCAAGAAGGTGATCCAGATGCATCTCGAAATGGTGACCTTCGAGGAAAGCGGCAATGAAAGCCAGGCAGGGCCGGCCGCGGAATAAGGCAGCGGCGGAGAGTGTGACGCTGTCTGTCCGCATCCAGCCGCGCGCTTCGAAGAACGAGGTCGTCCGCAGGGAGGACGGGGGCATCAAGATCAGGCTGACTGCCCCGCCCGTGGACGGCGCGGCGAACGAGGCCCTGATCCGGTTCCTCGCGGATACTTTTTCCGTATCAAAGTCCCAGGTCGAGATCGTTTCCGGTCATACGTCGCGTGACAAGATCGTCAGGATCATCGGGATCGGTACGGAAGTTGCGGAGCGGCTGTTGAATTGTGCCGGGAAATAGAGTACTATATTATTGTTGGAATAGTGATTTGGACGCGGGCCGCGCTGAGAGGCACAGGGATAACTTCCCTCCCCTAACAATTATCCCTTCATGCGCCTGTTGACGCTGTCTGTGTCCGGACTCTTGATTCAAGCGGCAAGGGCCGTATCCTGTTCATCAAAAAAGGGGGCGACAGGTTTCGACGGGGACACAGAGGTCAGGAGTTGCATGCCGAGGTGCCATGGGGCTCGTAAAACACATGGTAAATAACAACTGCCAATAACGAACTGGCACTCGCTGCCTAATTAACTAGTCAGCGCGTTCCGCGGCCGGCGCCTGAACTGCCGCAGGGACGTCACAAACCAGGCTGGTCTTCCCGACTTCGTCCGGGGCGGGAGGATAAGATAAACCGGGCTGGCTGACTCCGGAGCTTTCCCTGAGGCGCCGGAAGAGGCGACAGCTATAAATGAGGGGATAAGCATGTATGAGCTTCTGGCTGACGGTTTTCGGACGTGGGTTCGAATCCCACCGCCTCCACCATTTAACATCATCGAGAGTCACGCGCGGCGACCGATGGCAAACAAAAAGGAGATAAGAACATCTTATCTCCTTTTTTATTTCAGCGGGACCTGTGCCGCGCCACATGAAGCGGGAAGTTCATTGCAAGCGAACGTGCTCATGCTTCGGACCGTTTGCGGTCCAGACCACACGCGATCGATCTTCTGTTTCGCATCGCACGGCTCTGATGAACAGCGAACGCCCTTCCCGGTGGAGAGTCTTCGCAAAACGACATGCATGCTGCCGGACCGGACGCTGGCAGATTCCATTCAACCTTATTCCTCTCTCGGTGTCCCATTATATGCAAAAAATACCCGTACAAGAAGGAGAGAACAATGGATGCACGAAATCAGCCTCGGAACATGAAGATTGTGTGGGTTTTGGGAACGATCGTTGTGCTCGGATTATCGTTATCCGCGCTTCCTATGGCCTTTGGCGAATCAAGGCCGTGCGCGGATGACATCGCCAGGTTGTGCAAGGACGTACAGCCGGGCAAGGGCGGAATCGCACGATGTCTGAAAGAACACGAAAATGAGTTGTCTCCTTCCTGTAAAGAGAGGATTGCTGTTGCGAAAGAGCGAAGAACGGAATTCCGGGACGCCTGCACCGGTGATGTCCAGCAATTCTGCAAGGACGTGCAGCCAGGCAAGGGCGGCATTGCGAAGTGTTTGAAGCAGCATGAGAATGAGCTGTCGCCGGCCTGCAAGGGAATGGTTGCACAGTTCAAGGACAGAAAATAGAGTGTGCCGCTCCCTGATGTATGCCGGATACAGAGCAAGGCGGCATTGAAGCGGGTACTCCCGCCTGCTTCTCCGGGGTAACCGGCACGCGGAGCTGGTCTCATCATAGTTCTTGCGCCCGATTCACAGCAGCAGGATGCCGGCGCGTGCGTGGGATGGGTTCCCGCGGAAGACCGGTCTTGTTCCCGCCTTGATGCCGGCATTGTCAGTGCCATGATCAATATCCCTTCCACGCTCAAGATCTCATTCCGTGCGCTCCGCGTGAACAAGATGCGCTCGGCGCTCACCATGCTCGGAATCGTCATCGGCGTCGCTGCGGTGATCGCCATGGTCGCAGTCGGCACGGGCGCGAGCAGGCAGATCGCTGAGCAGATATCGAGCATGGGAAGCAACCTGCTCATTGTCATGCCCGGATCCACGACCTCGGGCGGGGTGCGGATGGGGGCCGGGACGCAGTCCACGCTGACCATGAACGACGCCGAGGCCATCGTGAAAGAAAGCTCATCGGTGGAAGAGGTCGCGCCCACGCTGGGGGGCGGCGCACAGGTGGTGTACGGCCACATGAACTGGTCGACCACGGTGACCGGCACAACGCCCGGTATGTTGACGGTCAGGGACTGGTCGCTGGCCATGGGACGGCCATTCACGGACCAGGACGTGAGAAGCGCGAGCAAGACCGCGATCATCGGCCAGACCGTGGCCGACAACCTTTTCGGGGACCAGAACCCGATTGGCCAGAGCATCAGGATCAAGAACGTTCCCTTTATCGTTACGGGAGTGCTGTCAATCAAGGGCCAATCGAGCCAGGGGCAGGACCAGGATGACGTTATCTATATTCCCGTGACGACGGCGCAAAAAAAACTCTTCGGCGCACAGTTCCCGGGCATGGTCAGGATCATCATGGTAAAGGCCAAGAGCGCGGAAGACCTGGCGTCGGCCGAAAAACAGATAACCGACCTGCTCAGGCAGCGGCACCACATCGGCCAGAAGCAGGACAACGACTTTACCGTGAGGAACCTCACCCAGATCATGCAGGCCCGGGAGCAATCCACGCAGGTGATGACCTTGCTGCTGGGCGCGATCGCGTCGGTTTCGCTCCTCGTCGGTGGTATCGGTATCATGAACATCATGCTCGTTTCGGTCACCGAGCGGACCCGCGAGATCGGGATACGCATGGCTGTCGGAGCGAAGACGATGGACATCCGTCTCCAGTTCATCGTCGAGGCGCTCACGCTCTCCCTTATCGGCGGTACCATAGGGATTCTCACGGGATTGTCCGCGGCAATGATGCTCTCGTACCTCTCCGGCTGGCCCACGGTCGTTTCTGCCCTCTCCATCGTGCTCGCCTTCGGCTTTTCGGGATTCATCGGGATCTTCTTCGGCTTCTACCCGGCGTACAAGGCGTCGCTGCTGAACCCGATCGATGCGCTGCGGTATGAGTGAAGCATCTGACATTGACAAACAGGCGCGTTCGAGGTAGCATCACCAGTGCCTCCCGCGGAGGTACCGTTCCTCGATACAGCGAAGAGCGCAGCCTCGATCCCGTACCGCAGAAACGTGAAAACGAATATACCTCATGAGGGCAGAGAATGAATATGCAGCAGGATACCGGGAACAACAAAGGGTCGGAACGAAACCGTCTGGCAGCACTCCTGACGCGCAAGAGGGTCGGGGCGCTTGCGATCGTCCTTCTGGTCATCGGGCTGGCTGTCTTTTTTGCAAAAGGCGGTCAGAAGGCGTCGCGCGCTGCCCAGAGTCCGCAGGCCTCGCCCGGCACACCCGTCACGGCGGTGCCGGTGAAAAAGGAAGACCTCGGAGTATACCTTTCGGGCCTCGGCGCGGTCACGCCGCTCAACACGGTAACGGTGAAAAGCCGGGTTGACGGCGAGCTGATACGAGTTCTATTCAGGGAAGGCCAGGTCGTGAACAAGGGAGAGCTTCTGGCCGAGATCGATCCGCGGCCTTTCGAAGTGCAGCTTACCCAGGCAGAAGGAGCATTGGCCCGCGATCAGGCGCAGCTGCAGAACGCCCAGCTTGACCTGGAGCGATATAAGGACCTGGTCAAGAAGGACCTGATCCCCAAACAGCAGCTCGATACCCAGGAGTCCCTGGTCCACCAGAATGAAGGTGCGGTCAAGGCCGATCAGGGCCAGATCGATAACGCCAAGCTTCAACTTGTCTATGCACGGATCACTGCTCCGTTCAGCGGCCGCATCGGCCTGCGCCAGGTGGACCCGGGCAACATTGTACATGCGAACGACGCCGGCGGGCTTGCGGTTATCACTCAGATGCAGCCGATCTCGGTGATCTTTTCCCTGCCCGAAGACAATCTCTCGCAGATATTGGGCAAGCTCAGGAGCGGCGCACGGCTTGTGGTCGAGGCGTATGACCGGGAGCAAAAGCGGAAGCTCGCTACCGGAACACTTCTGACCGTTGACAACCAGATCGACCCGACGACCGGCACGGTAAAGCTCAAGGCCGAGTTCCCGAACAGCAATTATGAGCTCTTTCCCAACCAGTTCGTGAACGCACGCCTGCTGGTCTCGGTCGAGCGCAATGCCATGATCGTTCCGGCGGCGGCCATCCAGCGGGGCCCGCAGGGGACCTCCGCATTTGTGGTGAAGTCCGACCAGACCGTCGAGATGCGCCGCATCATCCTGGGAGTGGTCCAGGAAGGCAACGCAGCCGTCACGTCCGGCTTGTCGGCGGGCGAGCTCGTCGTGGTGGACGGCGCGGAGCGGCTCAGGGACGGCAGCAGGGTGGAGCTGAAGAGCCAGAACACGGGCACGCAGCAGCAAAGGCAGAGCAAATGAACATCTCGCGCATCTTCATCGAGCGGCCGGTTGCAACTACGCTCCTGATGATTGCCATTCTTTTGGCGGGTGCGGTAGCGTACAAGCAGCTGCCGGTCTCGGCCCTGCCCGAGGTCGATTACCCCACGATTCAGGTCCGTACGTTCTATCCCGGCGCAAGCCCCGATGTCATGGCATCCTCGGTGACGGCCCCGCTCGAGCGGCAGTTCGGCCAGATGCCGGGGCTCACGCAGATGACGTCGGCAAGCTCCGGCGGCAGCTCGGTCATTACCCTCCAGTTCAGCCTGGACCTCTCCCTGGACGTTGCCGAACAGGAAGTCCAGGCGGCCATCAACGCGGCCTTCACGTTCCTGCCGCGGGATCTTCCCACCCCGCCGGTGTACAGCAAGGTCAACCCCGCGGACACGCCGATCCTGACCCTGGCCCTCACCTCGGACACGCTGGCGCTTCCGCAGGTCGAAGACATGGCGGACACGCGCTTCGCGCAGAAGATCTCCCAGCTCCCGGGCGTGGGGCTCGTCTCGATCAGCGGCGGCCAGCGCCCCGCGGTCCGGGTCCACGCCAACCCCACGGCCCTGGCGGCGTACGGGCTCACGCTTGAAGATTTGCGTACGGCCATCACCGCCGCGAACGTCAACCAGGCCAAGGGGGGCTTCGACGGGCCGCGCCAGGCGTACATCATCGGCGCGAACGACCAGCTCCTGACGAGCAAGGACTACCGGCCGCTGATCGTGGCATACCGGAACGGCGCGCCGGTGCGGCTGTCCGATGTGGCCGACGTGATCGACGACGCTGAGAACGTGAACCAGGCGGCCTGGGTCAATACGTCCCCCGCCGTGATCGTCAACATCCAGCGGCAGCCCGGCGCCAACGTCATCGAGGTCGTCGACCGGATCAAGAAGCTCCTGCCGCAGCTCCAGAGCGCGCTTCCCTCATCCATCAGGGTCACCATCCTCACGGACCGCACCACGACCATTCGCGCGTCGGTACGGGACGTGGAGTACGAGCTTTTGCTGGCCGTGGCACTGGTCGTGCTCGTCATCTATCTTTTTCTCCGCAACCTTCCGGCGACGGCCATCCCGGGCGTCGCAGTTCCGCTCTCCCTCGTAGGGACCTTCGGGGTCATGTACCTCGTGGGGTTCAGCCTGAACAACCTCTCGCTCATGGCGCTCACGATTTCCACGGGCTTCGTGGTCGATGACGCTATCGTCATGATCGAGAACATCTCCCGCTATGTCGAGGAAGGGGAGCCGCCGAAGCAGGCGGCCCTCAAGGGAGCGAAGCAGATCGGCTTCACCATCCTTTCGCTCACGGTCTCGCTCATCGCCGTGCTCATCCCGCTCTTGTTCATGGGCGACGTGGTCGGACGGCTCTTCCGGGAGTTCGCCATCACCCTGGGCGTAACCATCCTCATCTCGGCAGTCGTGTCGCTGACTCTCACCCCTATGATGTGCGCGCGGATCCTGAAGCACGTGCCCGAGGAGAAGCAGGGTAGGTTCTACCATGCCTCGCAGCAGTTCTTCGACCGGGTCATTGCCGAGTACGGCAGAACGCTGCGATGGGTGCTCAAGCACCAGACGGCAACGCTTGTTGTCGCCGCGGCCACGCTGGTCCTGACGGTGCTTCTCTACCTCGTCGTCCCGAAGGGCTTCTTCCCGGTCCAGGATACGGGCGCCATCCAGGGCATCTCGGAGGCTCCGCAGTCGATCTCGTTCACGGCAATGGCCGAGCGGCAGCAGGCGCTCGCCCGGGTGATCCTGAAGGACCCCGCGGTCGAAAGCCTCTCGACCTTCATCGGTGTCGACGGGACCAATACGACGCTGAACAGCGGCCGCATCCTGATCAACCTCAAGCCGCTCGAAAAGCGGGACGCCAGCGCGACCGAGGTGATCAGGCGGCTCCAGCCGGAGCTCGACAAGGTTGAGGGGATAGCGCTCTATATGCAGTCCGTGCAGGACCTGACCGTGGATGCGCGGGTTAGCCGCACCCAGTTCCAGTATACCCTCGACGACCCCAATACCGATGAGCTGAACGACCTCGCGCCCAGGGTGGTCGCCATGCTGCGCCAGCGCCCCGAGCTGCGCGACGTGAGCAGCGACCAGCAGGACCGGGGCCTCAGGGTCGCGCTTGCCATCGACCGGGCGAGCGCGTCGCGGCTCGGCATCACGCCTCAGCTCATCGACGATACGCTCTACGACGCCTTCGGCCAGCGCCAGGTGTCCACGATCTTCACAGAGCTGAACCAGTACCGCGTTGTGCTCGCGGTCAAGCCCGAATTTAACCAGGGCCCCGGGGGGCTGCAGTCGATCTACCTACGCGGCGCGGGCGGGGGACAGGTGCCCCTGGGCGCGATTACCACGGCGCAGGAAACGACTGGCCCGCTGGTCGTGAACCGGCAGGGGCAGTTCCCGGCCGTGACCACGTCGTTCAACCTGGCGCCCCGTGCATCGCTCGGCGAGGCGGTCGACGCGGTCGAGGACGTGGCACGGGAGCTCCAGCTTCCCGCGAGCATCCGGGGGAGCTTCCAGGGAACCGCCCAGGCGTTCAAGGCCTCGCTCACCAATGAACCCCTCCTGATCCTTGCCGCGCTGGTGACCGTGTACATCGTGCTCGGCGTGCTGTACGAAAGCTATATCCATCCGATCACGATCCTCTCGACCCTGCCCTCCGCGGGTGTTGGTGCCGTGCTGTCGCTCATGCTCTTCCGCTCGGAGCTCTCCGTAATCGCGATCATCGGCATCATCCTCCTGATCGGCATCGTGAAGAAGAACGGCATCATGATGGTCGACTTCGCGCTGGAAGCCGAACGCAAGGAAGGCAAGGGTCCGGAAGAAGCGATCTACCAGGCCTGCCTCCTCAGGTTCCGTCCGATCATGATGACGACCATGGCCGCGATCCTCGGGGCGCTGCCCCTGGCCGTGGGACACGGCGTGGGCTCCGAGCTCCGGCGTCCTCTCGGCATCTCGATCGTGGGCGGGCTTGTCATCAGCCAGGTCCTGACGCTCTATACCACGCCGGTCATTTATCTCTGGTTCGACCGGCTGGCGAGGCGTTTCAAAAGAACGTAGGGGTCCCCGGGCCTCGTGCCCGCCCAGGGGCAACAAAAGCGCATACTGTGCCCGCCAGGGGCAACCACGAGGGTTGCCCTACGAGTTCATCGTAAGAGAAGACATGAACATCTCCGAGCCCTTCATACGAAGACCCGTCGCGACAACGCTCCTGACGATCGGCCTGATCCTCTCCGGCGTTATTTCCTTCCGGCTTCTCCCGGTATCGCCCCTGCCCCAGGTGGATTTTCCGACGATCTCGGTCCAGGCGGCCCTGCCCGGGGCGGACCCGGAGACCATGGCCACCTCGGTGGCCGCGCCCCTGGAGCGCCAGTTCGGCCGCATTGCTGGCGTGGCGGAGATGACGTCGACGAGCAACCGAGGCTCGACCAGCATCACTCTCCAGTTCGACCTGAACCGTGACATCAACGGCGCGGCCCGCGACGTGCAGGCGGCGATCAATGCAGCGCGCGGCGATCTCCCGTCCAATCTTCCCGCCAATCCGACCTACCGCAAGGTCAATCCTTCGGACGCCCCGATCCTCATTCTGGCGCTCACGTCCGATACAACGAGCAGGGCCCAGATGTACGACGCGGCCTCGTCTATCCTTGCGCAGAAGCTGTCGCAGGTGGAGGGCGTGGGTCAGGTGTTCGTGGGGGGGAGCTCTCTTCCCGCGGTCCGGGTGGACCTGAATCCCATGGCGATCACCAAATACGGCATCAGCCTTGAAACCGTGCGGAACGCGCTGGCCAGCACGAACGTTAACCGGCCAAAGGGACAGGTATCAAGGGATGATGCGACCTGGGAGATCCGCACGAACGACCAGCTGAGGGGGGCGGAACAGTACCTGCCGCTTGTCGTCGCCTACCGGTCGGGCGCGGCAGTGCGGCTGGCGGACGTGGCGAACGTCCAGGATTCGGTGGAGGATGTGCGGGCGGCCGGGTTCGTGAACGGCAAGCCGGCCGTCATGGTCATCGTGTTTCGCCAGCCGGGAGCAAACATCATCGAGACCGTAGACAGCGTCCGGTCCCTGCTGCCGCAGCTCGAGGCGTCGCTGCCGGGCTCGGTCAGACTGTCGGTGGTTCTCGACCGCACCCCGCCGATCCGGGGCTCGCTGCATGACGTGGAACGAACGCTGCTCATTTCTGGCGCGCTCGTGATCCTGGTGGTGTTCTGGTTCCTGCGGAACCTCCGGGCCACGATCATCCCGGCGGTCGCCGTTGCCGTGTCCATCATCGGCACCTTCGGGGTCATGTATCTGTTCGGCTACTCACTGGACAACCTGTCCCTCATGGCGCTCACCATCGCGACGGGCTTCGTGGTCGACGACGCCATCGTTGTGCTCGAGAACGTCACGCGGTACCGGGAAAAAGGGGAGTCGCCGTTCCAGGCGGCCCTGTCCGGGACGAAAGAGATCGCCTTTACCGTCCTGTCGATGAGCGTCTCGCTCGTCGCCGTGTTCATCCCGATCCTGCTCATGGGCGGCATGGTCGGCCGGCTCTTCCGAGAGTTCGCGGTCACGCTCTCGGCGGCGATCACGGTCTCGCTCCTGGTCTCGCTCACCGCGACCCCCATGATGTGCGCCACACTCCTGAAGCCCGAACGGAAGCGCGAACACGGGGCCCTCTACCGGGCGAGCGGGCGGATGTTCGACTGGATGCACGGCAGCTACGAACGGAGCCTGCGCTGGGCGCTGGGGCACGCGCGCCTCATGCTGGCGCTGATCGCCCTGACGCTCGCGGCCAATGTGATCCTGTTCGTCCTCGTTCCGAAGGGCTTCTTCCCGGAACAGGACACCGGCCGCATCGCCGGCACGATCCAGGCGGCGCAGGACACGTCGTTCCAGGCCATGCAGGGGAAGCTGCTCCAGATTGTCGACATCATCAAGGACGACCCGGACGTGGACTATGTGATAGGGTTCACCGGCGGCGGGGGCGGGGGCGGGTCCACGACGAACACGGGGCGGATGTTCATCTCGCTCAAGCCCTTCGACAAGCGAAAAGCGACCGCGGCCGAGATCATCACGCGGCTCAGGAGGAAGCTCGTGAGCGTGCCCGGCGCGCCGGCCTTTCTCCAGCCCGTGCAGGACCTGCGAATCGGCGGCAGGATCAGCAACGCGCTCTACCAGTACACACTCCAGGGGGAGAACCTGGCCGAGCTGAACGACTGGGGCCAGCGGGTGCTCCAGAAGATGCGGACCCTTCCCAAGCTCGTCGACGTGAGCAGCGACCAGCAGAACCGGGGGCTGGAGGCCACGCTGATGATCGACCGTGCCACGGCCTCGCGGCTCGGGATCACGCCGCAGCTCGTGGATGACACGCTCTACGACGCCTTTGGTCAGCGCCAGGTCTCGATCACCTACACGCTCCTGAACCAGTACCACGTGGTCATGGAGGTCGATCCCCGGTTCTGGCAGCGTCCCGACACGCTCAAGGACATCTATATCCCCACTTCTGGCGGCTCACAGATACCGTTAAGCGCGTTCACCCATTACGAACCCACGGCCACGTCGCTTGCCGTGAACCACCAGGGCCAATTCCCGTCGATCACCACGTCGTTCAACCTGGCACCCGGCGTGGCGCTTGGCGAAGCGGTCACCTCCCTCGAGAGCGCCAAGCGCGAGATGGGAATGCCCGTGAGCATCAGGGGCAATTTCTCCGGTACGGCCCAGGCGTTTAAGGATTCCCTCGTGAACGAACCGCTGCTGGTCCTCGCGGCACTCGTGTGCGTCTACATCGTGCTCGGCGTCCTGTACGAAAGCTATGTCCATCCGGTCACCATCCTTTCGACCCTTCCCTCGGCCGGCGTGGGGGCTGTGCTCGCCCTGATGCTCTTCCGCACGGACCTCTCCGTCATCGCGATCATCGGCATCCTGCTCCTGATCGGCATCGTGAAGAAAAACGGGATCTTGATGGTAGACTTTGCCCTGGAGGTCGAACGCAGGGAGGGAAAGAGCCCGGAAGAGGCGATCTACCAGGCCTGCCTCCTGCGGTTCCGGCCGATCATGATGACGACCATGGCTGCGCTTCTGGGGGCGCTGCCCCTTGCGGTAGGCCACGGCGTGGGGTCCGAGCTTCGGCGGCCGCTCGGCATTGCCATCGTGGGAGGGCTCATCTTCAGCCAGATGCTCACGCTCTACACCACGCCCGTTGTGTATCTCTACCTTGACCGGTTCAGGATCTGGTTCGGCCGGGTCCGCGGAGAACATCGGCAGCGGACGAAAAAAGGAGTACCGGATGCCATGACGTGACAAGCGATCGTCTGTTCTCCATGAAGAAACCCTACTCAGTAGCCTTTTTCTCACGACTCAGCCATAACGCTCTCTGCCTGTTCACGCCCTTCTTTCTTGAACCTGCTATACTGGTTTATAAATAACTCTTCAGCCGGGAGGCTCCGATGGCACAGAACAGAAAGATCCGGAAGGTATTCAAAAGCAAGCCGACGATCGAGGGCGCGGGGGTTCACTTGAGGAGGGTCTTCGGAAACAGCGAAGTGCCGCATTTCGACCCGTTCCTGCTGCTCGACGACTTCCGCAACACCGATCCCTATAGCTATATCAAGGGCTTCCCGTGGCATCCGCACCGGGGCATTGAAACGATCACTTACATCCTGAAGGGCGACGTCGAGCACGGCGACAGCATGGGCAACAAGGGCGTGATCACCACGGGCGATATGCAGTGGATGACCGCGGGGAGCGGCATCATCCACCAGGAAATGCCGAAGGGGGACGACGACGGCGCGATGGAAGGGTTTCAACTATGGGCCAATCTTCCGAAGTCTCACAAGATGATGGGCCCCCGGTACCGGGATATCAAAAGCGCGCAGGTTCCGGAGGTGGTGACGAAGAGCGGCGCGAAGGTCAAGGTCATCTGCGGGACCGTAGATGGAAAGCAGGGACCGGTCCGGGACATCGTGATCGACCCCGAATATCTCGACGTGACCATGCCGGCCCTCTCCGAATTCGTCCACCCGACCAAGCGAGGCCACACGGTCTTCGCCTATGTGATTGGCGGGAAGGGCGTGTTCTGCAACGAGAAGAACCCCTTTGCCTATGACGTTGAGGGGGTCAACTACTTTGACATGGAGCGCGAGCCCTACATCCACAACGGAACGGCGGTTCTCTTCGGCGACGGCGATCAGGTAACGGTTTCGGCACAGGGCGAGCCGCTCCGTTTTCTGCTCATTTCAGGCAGGCCGATCAAAGAGACGGTGGCGTGGTACGGTCCGATCGTGATGAACACGGAGGAGGAGCTGCGCGTTGCCTTCGAAGAGTACCGCGACGGCACCTTCATCAAATGAAATAACCCGCCATGGCATTCAACGGGTGCCTGACGTTGAACCGGGAGGCGGGAAGAATGGTTGACTGCATCGCAAGACTTTGCAGCAATTAAACTGACTTGATAATAAAGCGTCATCCCCGCGCGTGGGATCAGGGTACTGCTTTCGAGAGGTGTCGCTTGAGTCGCCTGGCTCTCCTTCACGCGGGAATGACCGTTCCTCGAAATTCACCAATCCTTTGTAGCACAACCCCGGTCTGTTTTATAACAGGACTCAATAGCTCCTCTCTATTTAACGATAGCACCGCCCCCGATGGCTGTCAAGGCCGGGTGAGGCGGCATTGAAGTATTCTCCATAATTCCAATGCTTATACGAACTGTTTCAGGGACAGCCTAAGGCGATCTTCTGCGAAGGAGCTTTAAAGAGCGCCCCCGAGTGTTACAAAAGTGCGACATCCGTAAAAAGAGTACGCGCGCGCAGGTAAGCCATTTCTTTTCCCAGGCCGCTATGATATAGTTCAGAATGCACTGCTGGTCGTAATCAGGCAGGGAATAGACAAAACAGGGGGCCGGAATGAGGAAAATGTCATGCCGCAAAGGATGCGGCGCCTGCTGCATCGCGCCGTCGCTGTCGTCACCGATTCCGGGAATGCCCAAAGGAAAGCCGGCAGGAATCCGGTGCGCGCAGCTTACCGAGGACAATTGCTGCGGCGTCTTCGGCGGCCCTGAGAGGCCGCTGGTGTGCAATTCGTACCAGGCGACAGGAGAGTACTGTGGCACGACCCGCGAAGAGGCAATCAACCTGCTGAACGAGCTTGAACTTTTGACCAGCTGAACAAAAAAATAATCCGGAGAGATGCCGCGGAGAGACGGGTAGATCGAAAAACGAGCGGAGGGCGGAGCAATGGGTTTTATCGAACGTGCGGTCAATCTGTTGAAGGGTAAAGAGGAGCGCCCGTTGACAGAAAAACCGGGCAGGAACGACCCCTGCTGGTGTGGAAGCGGTAAGAAGTACAAAAAGTGCCATCTGTCCGAAGACGACAGGGAGCCGGCAAAAAGCTGCTCACTGAACTGCGGACCGTCGTGAGGCTCATGAGGGAGCTGAGTTTCAGCTCTGTGTGAGAGGCCGCAAGGAGGATATCTTCATGGAAGGCAAGCGGGTTCAGGACAGCACCGTGACCATGGCGCAGATGATGATCCCCCAGGACGCCAATCCGACGGGCAACGTGCACGGCGGGGTGGTCGTGAAGATCCTCGACGAGGCGGCAGGCGTGGTTGCCGCCCGCCACGCGCGGGCGAACGTCGTGACGGCGTCGATCGACCGGATGGACTTTCATCATCCAATATTCGTCGGCGACCTCCTGTTCTTCAAGGCGAGTCTGAACCTCGTGGGCAGGACTTCCATGGAGATCGGCGTACGCGTCGAAGCGGAGAACCTGCTCACCGGCGAAGTGCGCCATGCGGCATCCGCCTATCTGACCTACGTGGCGCTTGATGAGCGCGGCAGGCCGAAAGAAGTTCCGCACCTCATCCTGGATTCGGAAGAAGACCGCCGCCGGAACCGGGAGGCCTCGAAACGGAGGGAAGTGAGGCTTGCGGAAAAGAAGAGCGAAGCCGGATGCCAGCGGGAGCCGGACCGCTGCAAATGACGTCGGATGGAAGGTTGCACAAAAAAACTTTTTCGCACGTCGGTTACATTTCAGGCTGTGCTACAAATCTTGGCAAGGTGGACGGGATCCTCTGCCAGGCCTTGAAAGAGAATAGCGACCGTGCCTCGCGCCAAAGACAGAACGCTCGATGAGCTATCGTATTTGAGGGCCGAAAACAGACGGCTTCGCGCGGCCCTCAAGCGCCTCACCCCAAGCCTCGCCATGCTCCTGAAGCGGCGGGGCTTCCTCATCTACAAGAAAGAACCTTCCGAAGACCTTCTGATCCCGGCAAAACGTCATATCAACCGTTTCTATCAGATGCTGTACAAATACTCCTTCCGTCTCTTTCTGCGCGACGTGATCAAGCATCAGGAAAAGTTCACGCTGGAAGACGTGACCCGGTATGCAAGTGCGGGAGTCACGAGCAGCTATCTCGAGCACCTGCTGTCCGTGAAGCTTGTCCGGAAAAAAACCGGAGGCTACATCCTGCCGAGGAGGCCGATCAGGAGCTTCGGCACCACGCTGGAATGGTACGCAGCCGAGGTGCTGAAGCAGGAGTTCGGCGCCGAAGTCGTCTGGGGAGTGAAGTTCAGGCGGCCGAAAGTCGGCGGCGATTATGACGTGATAGCGAGGATCGACAGCTCGCTCTTCTACCTCGAGGTGAAATCATCGCCACCCAAGCAGATCTACGACCGGGAGATCGCGGCGTTCCTGGACCGGGTGGATGACCTGGCGCCGGAGGTCGCAGTCTTCCTGATGGACACGGAGCTGCGGATGAAGGACAAGATCGTACCCATGTTCGAAGCGGAGTTCGCCCGAAGATACGCGTACCCGCCTGAGACGGTGCGCATCGAGCGGGAGCTCTTCCAGGTCATGGACCGGATCTTCATCATCAATGCCAAGGAGGATATCGTGCAGAACATCCGGACGGTCCTCTCCCGATATTACCGGATGAGGCGCGGGGGGCAATGACGCAGGGAGACAGGAGGCTAGGCAGCGGCCAGTTTTTTATCGACATAGTCTCGAACAGAAGCCACTGCCAACGCTATATCCTCTTTTTGCGGAAGGGTCTTCGCGATCCCGTCTATAATGGACCGTTCCCGGACAAGCTCAAGGGAGCGCACGAAGTTCAGGTCGAAGATCCAGGCAAGCTGGAGCAGCTTGAAATCGTTCAGGGTCCTGAGGGACTTGAGCAGCACGAGTTCCCTCTTCCTGAGCGACGAAAGCGCCTCGGCTGAGTATTCGGGCGTGTCGGGCAGGCCCAGGGCCGCGGCATTTGCCCGGTCCTCGTTCCGCTGCGCATAGTAATCGATGAACACGCGCCAGATGTCGAGCTTGTCCGCATCGCGGACCATCCTGAGGAAGAGAAGGGTCTCTACGTCGAGGCCTTCGGGTACCGCCAACGCGTTATGGAGCGTCACGGCGTGTACAACGAGGTCGCGCTTGTTTCGGGGAAGGTTCCTGAGGACGTTTTCCTTCACGAGCACGCTTGCGCCCAGGGCCGCATGGTTTGTCGAGAGGTCGTCGCGAAAGGTTTTGTATCGATGATATTGGGGAAAGCGGCCGACATCATGAAAGAGCGCGACGGCCTCGGCCAGGGCGGCCCTCCCCGGGTCGAGACCAAGGTGTCGCCCAATCTCGGCCATGTTCTCGCATACGCAGCGCGTGTGCTCTTCCTTGAGCACGATGTTCTTCTGGTCTTCCGGGACAGGCGTGTAGAATGACCTGCAGTATTCGGAAAACCATTTCCTTAGGTTGTGTAATTCCTGCCGGTCCATGGTGGGACTCAGTGTACTGGAACAGGAGCGCGGCGTCAAGCAGCAGGAGTGAAGGCCGAAGGCGAGGTCAAAAGCATCTCACGCGGAGGCGCGAAGTGATAAGCAAGTGTCAGCTCCGTGCCCTCTGTGGTAAAAAAAGGAGGTTCTCGTCATGCTCATCAGAGAATTGAAAGATTGCCCGGAATTCATCGCGGGTGATAACTGCATCTTGCGCGAGATCCTGCACCCGGACAAGGCGGACCTCTCGCTCCGCTACAGCCTTGCCCACGCAATCGTGAAGCCCGGCCTCACGACCTGGAAGCACCGCCTCCGAACATCGGAAGTCTACTATATTATTGAAGGCGAGGGCGTCATGTACATCGATGATGAGGCTTCCCCGGCCAGGCCGGGATCAACGATCTATATCCCGCCGAAGGCGATGCAATGCATCCAGAACACCGGGGGGAAAGATCTCGTTTTCATCTGCATCGTGGACCCCGCGTGGAAGAAAGAGGACGAGGAGGTCGTGAGGGAGGCATGATCCGTTCAGGAAGTATTGGTCCATTCCCAAACGCCTGACAGAGACATCGGTCGTTATGGCAGAAAAGAAGCGGTTTGAGAACATCCTGTAGGGGCACCCCTTGTGGGTGCCCATCATGACTTATTGCATTGTTGTGGACGGATGCGATTCCATCTTTCCTGCCTGTCCATCGCGTATAGTACACTTTTCCACGAACTCCTTCTTTGGATCCGATAGATCATAACAGGCGAATCGAAAGCCGACAGGCCAGTAAATGTATGCATAGGGGGGCCAAAAGATTGATGTGATCCTGAAACCGGACGGCAGCTTATCTTTTTTAATGATCTTGTCATCCTGCAGGAGAGTGTATTGTATCCCGGCGATCGAGTTCCAGAAAAACGGTCTTCGTTCGAGCTTCGAGCGCCCTTCTTCATCGTGTGCATTAAAGACAACGCGTTCGCCGTTAATCATCAAATCTGTATCCGGCGGAAGGATGAAGCTTGCCGCTGTATGGCAGCCGGAAAGAACAACTATCATGAGCAGCGTTGAAAAAGCATATCCTTTCATAAGTCCTCCTACCGTTTTATTCTTATTTAAAAAGCAACCACAGAGAACGTCGAGGAAATACTGAAATAGTAGTCGGGTGCGAGAAAACATATACCTCACCCCTCGGCGCCAGCGTAGTTTTGGAGAAGTTCTAGCCACAGAGTTCATAGACTTTTTTGAACATCTAAGAGATTTCTTCTCAGTGTTCTCTGTGGTTAAGTTTGTGGTTTCAACCTCGCCGGGGCACTACACTGATCGATCCGCTATTTTCGAGTATCGCCGACTGGACCTCCTCAGAGGAAGCGCAGCCCGCCTTGCGTAGAGCAGCATTCAGCTCATGGTGTGTGAGCTTTGCGGCCGCCATGACCTCTTCAAAAAGTTTGCCGTTATGGATGAGGACCTGCGGACGTCCCTCGATGATGGCCTCCAGCTTCTTGCTGCGCCACGTGGCGAGGCTGACGAGGTAGTTAAGGGCGATGAGCGTCGCGGCGGAAATGAGGCCGCCGATCAACGAATTGTCCCCCGCGTTCATCGAGTTCTGGACGGCGTTCGACAGCACGAGCAGCAGGACCAGGTCGAACGGCGCCAGCTGGCCGACCTGCCGCTTGCCGGTAATGCGCAGAAGAGCGAGAAGGAAAAGGTAGACGACAATGCCTCTCAGGATCAGTTCCCACCACGGTACGGACATGTTGAACATATGGCTCTTTCTCCGGAAGGTAGGTTAACGTGCGGCATGACGAGCGCGGGTTATAGCGCCCATCTCGATGCGCCCGTTGGATTAGTGTCGATTCGGGCTGCCCTCGACCTCCAGCAAAAAAGTTCTGAAACGCGATAATCTCATTACGTTCATTGAGAACAGTGGATTTTATTTTGATCAATCCTATTCTTTTCCTTAATTTCTTTTAATCTTTTTTTGTTATAGGATCAATGATAGGAGCAAGTAATTTTGTCATCTCATTATATATATCTAAAACAGCCTTTATTTCTTCCGGATTTCCATGCCAAGTTACTTCGTAATATTTTGAGTTAACAGTTAGACCGAGTGACGCACTTATATTGCTTGGCTGATGGTATTCAATTTTTTCAAAATCTATCTGCCTTAAACGTGAATATAAATGCTTTGCATCTTCGATATTTACTTTTCCTACTACTTCTTCTCTATTATTTTGTGATGGCATGACAAAAGAAATTATTTTTCTCGTAACGACGCCATCCTGATTAACTGAAAGAATATGGTGTGTTGCTGCAAAGCCACCACCAGAACTTTTTGAAATAGTAAAAGTATCTGCTGCACCACTGAGACTTACTAAAAAAATGAAAATCATAATCGGTGCAGAAATCAATCCCAAAAATAATCGCATTTTGCCTCTCTGGATCTAACCGTATATCAAGCGACAAAATGAGTCTATCAGAAATCAATTTATTGCACAACGAAATTGACCATCCTATTGCTATTGTTCTCTTGACTTGTCGGTCATTGCTGCTTGGAGCGCGGCAATCTCGCGGTAAAGATTATTTCATCGCTTCGCTCCTCGCATGACACGCGATGAAGTGCGCCATGCCTCGATTTGATAATAATGGCAATAAATAATTTTCATGCTATAATCCCGCATGCGTTTCATCGCCGACCTCCACGTCCATTCTCACTACTCCCGCGCAACGAGCAAGGACATGTCGCCCGAAGGCATCTGGAAATGGGCACAGCTCAAGGGTATCTCCGTGATCGCGACCGGAGACTTCACGCATCCCCAGTGGCTGAAGGAGCTTGATCAGAAGCTCGAACCTGGAGGCAGCGGCCTCTTCACGCTCAAAAAGGAATATCAGACCGATGATGTTCCTGCCTCCTGCAAGGCCGATGTCTCGTTCATCCTTTCGGCGGAGGTCAGCTGCATCTACAGCAAGAACGGGAAGACGCGGAAGGTCCATTCCGTCATCCTCGCGCCGGACTTGTCGGCCGCTGCCCGGCTGAATCTGGCACTCTCGAAGATCGGGAACCTCAAGGCCGACGGCAGGCCGATCCTCGGGCTGGATGCCAAGGAGCTGCTCAGGATCACGCTCGAAGCCTCGCCGGAGAATCTCTACATTCCCGCCCATGCCTGGACCCCTCACTTCTCGGTCTTCGGCGCGGCATCGGGGTTCGATTCGCTCGAAGAATGCTACGAGGAACTAACACCGAACATTCATGCCATCGAGACAGGGCTCTCGTCGGACCCGCTCATGAACTGGCAGCTCTCCGCGCTCGATAGAATCACCCTCGTTTCCAATTCCGATGCCCACTCGGCGGCCAAGATCGGACGCGAGGCGAACATCTTCGACACGGAGATTTCCTACCCCGCGATGATGGAGGCCATCAGGACAAGGAAGGGGTTCCTCGGCACGATCGAATTCTTTCCCGAAGAGGGCAAGTATCACTCCGACGGACATCGGGACTGCGGCGTGAGCCTCACGCCGAAGGAAACGGTTCTTCATAATTACCGCTGCCCGACCTGCGGCAAGAAGGTGACCGTTGGTGTGATGCACCGCGTGGAGAAGCTGGCTGACCGCGAGCACGGTTACCGGCTTACGAATGCCCCCGGCTTCACCTCGATCATCCCCCTGCCTGAGATAATCGCCGAGGGCTTGCAGTGCGGGCCGAACACCAAGAAGGTCACTGCACTCTATTTTGCCATGCTCGAGAAGCTCGGGAACGAGTTCTTTATCCTCCTGAACGCGCCGCTCGAGGATATCGAGCAGGCAAGCTCCCCGCTTGTCCGGGAGGCGATCAGCCGCATGCGGAGCGGGAACGTGAACATCGCCCCGGGGTACGACGGCGAGTACGGCAAGATCAGGATCTTCGAGGACGTGGAGCGCAGAGAGATCAAGGGGCAGATGAAGCTGCTGTAAGGAAAAAACTATGGACAGACGCAAAAGGCATGGAGGACGTTCTTGATGTTATGTTACGGAGTAGTACGGAATTTGTGTGCTCGGGTTTTTTAAACGAAGACCTTACTTTTCAATACCGATATCATCGAGCAGGACCGTGCCATCATTTTCGCTATTAAAGAGAAAATCTATCTCATGCAATCGCTTCAGATTAAACAATGGGTTCGATCGCAAGAAGCGTGAGAAAGGGATCGAAACTGTTTGCAGGATAATTACCGGCGAGGGTTTTTCAAGAAAATCGAACTTTGTCAGCGAGTAATGAAGAGGCTTTTGAAGTGTAATAATGTCACTCAAGGGTAGTTTCGATGTCCTGCCTCGGGAATCGCTCAATTGGATGCTGATATCCGGCAATCCTTTCTGATCCGGACAGAAGAGGGAAAACGTGAGATTGTCCGATGGCTTCAGCCTCAAAGAATGTACTGCGTTTGCGGGGAGCCTGATTCCCCACATCGGAGAGCTTTTCTTTCTTGCCTCCCAGCCGATCGATACGACCCTGTTGCCGCGGCTACCAAAAGGCAAAAAGTAATGATAGTCGATGTCTTGCTCGTGCCACTGGGAAAGATCGCGGCCTATGACTTCTCCGCCGGGGATTGTCGCTGTCGCCGGGTCGATATCTTCATCAAAATCGGCAAGAGCCCGGAAGGCCGAGTCCTGGAAGCGGCTGATATAAGCAGTTCTCGGCAGCCACTCGTCAATGGTACGGTAATCGCGGAAGAACGAAATGTAACGCTTATCGTCTTTCAGTGTGGCATCGAGAAACGAGGAGACACACACTTTAACTATTTGATGCTGTTCATCAGCGCTCAGTTGGTCTTTCATATTCGTAAAAAGCCGGTACAGCCACGGGAAGTCATAGATTCCCCAGTCTGTATTGAATTGACTGTGATTTCCGCCGTGGATATACAGTGCTGCCTTCATGTAATAGGGAGAGATTGCTCCGGGATTGCTGAAATGCACTCGCTGATAAACCCGGCTGCCTAGTATGCTGGGTACTTGCCTGTCATGGGTCCCGAGAAGGAGAAGGTAATTCACATCTCTGATTTCAGCAGGCGTTGTCCGTTCATAAGCAGGCTGGTATATGTCGCTTGGTGCGAAAGCGATCAGAGTTTTGATCTTAAAATTAAAGCTGAATTGCACACTGCCGAATCCTGACTCCACCAATCATGTTGCCGCCATCATAGAGCTTGATGAAAGACGCATACAGCGTTCAATCCATCTCACTTTGATTGTTGGCTTTTTTGCAATGGTGTTTGCTGCAATTGCGGCATGGCCTGTAATCCAAAGGTGGATTCAATCTTCTCAACCCTCGCCCGCAATTGTCGTGTCCCGACCATTACAATCACATTCAACACCAACGATACAAACACAACCCAAAAAATTGCTTTCTGAATAGTTGCGTTTGTCATCTATATAATTCCGAAAGAATTGATACGCCTGTGAGAAACAGGGTGCCTCCGGAAAGGATCCGTTCTCGACGTTCCGAACCTGATTGCCGTTTGGATCAGTCCGCCTATCATGAACCATCTTGAAACCTCGAATAGCACTTAATCTGAAAGGCAAACAGGGGAGGCTTACGACTGCTGATCGACTTCCTCATAGACGAGTTTTGTAATGTCGTGGATGATCCTGGTGAGCGTGTTTGCGTCATCTCCCCGCACCATGATGCCGATGAGAAAAGGACGGCGGGGATGATAGATAATTCCGAACTCGTGCATCTGATGAAGCTCTGTTTCCTTTCCCTCTATCGTGGTTTTAACCGTTCTCTCTCCGAACTTGCCTGCGATGTCAATGTTCAACGGAATGCCAGACGCCATGCCATGCTTCAAGGAAGATCTTGCGAGATACATGAGAGCCTTTTCAGACATTTTTTCGCTGAGATAGGATGCGTTAAAGAGAACCCGGTAGAAGGAAGCAAATGCCCTGAGTGACAAGGAATCATCTTCAGTATGGGGGTCGTATTCGACATTCAGATCCTTGAACACCTTATCGATCCTTTGACGCGGTATGTTGGCAAACAATAGTGAATAGGCGTCATTATCATCCTCGGTCATCATCCGGTAGATAAGATCGTTTACCGTATACGGTCTGTCTGATTCCAATCCTGTTTTTCCCCTGTTCGGTTCCGGATCGAGGGGGCCCTGGGAAGCGTTATAAGTAAGCCTTTTCCGTAAAACGAGTGGATTCGATTCCGCCCACTTGAAATAGGCTAGCATGAGAGGCAGTTTCAAAAGACTTTTGGGCGAGAACTTCTCTTTTTCTCCGATGCCGAACCAATTACCATTGTTAAGATCGCGGAAGTAAACTGATGCAGCTTTTACCTCATTCCGATTGATCTTCTCATCTATCAAAGCCTTGATCTTATAGCGAAAGGGCGCAAGCTCCATGCTGTGACGGTTTTCGCCACCTTCCTTCAGTGCCATAGCAGTGCGAATAAATCTGAAGTTTCCATCCGGGACAAGGGGAGCTGTTTTCTCCGTTTGACCAGGAGTGGTCAGTGCTATAAATCCGCTGCCGATAAAGACACCGATCGCGAAAGCGGCCAGGACGGCGCTCAATAAGATGTTTCTGTTGACCGAAAGCATGTATGTCCGATCTTTCTTGTTCATAGGTAATCAGGCACCATAAAAAAATCAGCGCGATCGCGTTCTCCTGGACACTGATTTTGCAGGCTTGTTCACTTCAGACGAGAGGATGAGTTTCGGGGGTATTCCCTGCGCACCCAGAATCTCGACCAACTGGTCCAGGGCTGCGGCAATGGTTTTCAGGTTCTTTGTTTTCAGTTGTTCGAGCCCTGAAACCAGGAGCCCCTGCGCCACTTCGGGAGATTTCTTTACGAGGTTTTCTCCCTGGGCGGTCAGTTCGACACGAACGACACGGCGGTCCTCTGTTGAACGGACACGACGCACGAGGCCGCGGGTCTCGAGGCGGTCCAGTATTCCCACCACAGTTGCAGGGTGGAGATGCATGCGCATTGCGATTTCCGATACCATGATCGGGGCGCCCTGGGCGATGGTCTTGATCGCCCAGAGCTGAGGTCCGGTAAGGCCAGTCTTATGTTCAGCAAGCTTTGATTGTTCGTTCACGACCTGAAATACCCTGCGTATGTTGTCTATGATCTCAGCCACAGCATCGTTTTTTTCCGCCATCGAAACCTCCAAATTGACTCTTGACAACGGGAAAGCCCTGTGATACAAATGGTTGGTATAGAAACCATTGTAGCACAAAACAGTTATCTGTCAAAGTAATATTTAAGATCGATTATAGGGTCAATACCAGGTAAAAAACAACTCTTAATTGAACGGACCGCCAGAAATGGACGGGAATTACGGCCCAAAACTGTCGCTTCAGGTCAATTTCCGAATACTTATCCAAAGAAAAGGAGGTCTGATTATGGCCATTGCAAACCGTAGAACCTATTCACTTCTCGTATTGCTTCTCCTTGCTTTATTTTCGATCTGGGGTTGTCCTAAAAGAACGGAGATAACGTCCGCACCACAATCACAGGCGACGATTACGAAATCCCAGAAAGAGACGCCGAAGGAAAAAGGGTCTCAAGTAGCGAACCCTGCCACGAAACCAGGGGAGGCTTTGAAAAAGTCGGATGCAACGGCCGCAGATGCCTTGAAACCCATTTATTTTGATTTTGAATCGTCCGTTATTCGCGAAGACGCTAAGGACGTGATGAAAGCGAATGCAGCCTGGCTCAAAGCACATCCGAACGTGAAGATCAAGGTTGAAGGCAACAGTGATGCAAGGGAAGCCAAAAAGTATAACTTCGCACTGGGGCGGAAGCGCGCCGAGACTGCAAAAAAATATCTTACGTCCATGGGGATCTCCGGCAGACGCCTCTGGCTCGTCGGTTACGGTAAGGAGAAGTCGGTTTGCACCGAGAACACCGAGAGCTGCTGGCAAAAAAATAGACGAGTCGAATTTGTGGTGAACAATTAACTGATGGTTCGCCTGTCGATGGTATCGATACGGATATTCTTCATTCGTGGAGTAACTCGATGAGCATCCTTGCACTTGATCACAGAATATCTCCTTATCGTTATCACTGTTAATCTTAGAGCATAGTGGGAATAGCTACGTGCCTCGGCGGTTTTCGTCGCCTTTGTAAGACAAATCGGCTTTCGTACAAAGTAATATTTGGAATCAATTATAGATATAAGGGTCAATGTAAGGGAAATAACAATTCTTAATTGAAGAGACAGCCGTGTATGAACAGAAATCACAGCCCTTAAATTGCCGTTTCGGGTCAATTTTCGAATACTTATTCAAAGAAAAGGAGGTCTCTTATGACCATCGCAAGCCGTAGAATTTATTCCCTTGCCGTACTGCTAGTCATCGCTTTATTTTCGTTCACGGGCTGTCCAAAAAAAACAGAGGTAACGTCGACTCCCGAGGGGCAGGGGTCAAAAAAGGAAGCGGTAACTCAACCGTCGACTCCGTCACCGGAAACCGGCAAACAGGCTACGGCGGCAGGCTCTGAAGAAATGAAAGAAAAGTCAGCCGCAACGGAAGCTTTGAAACCGATCTATTTCGATTTCAATAAACCCCTTATTCGCGACGATGCAAAGGACGTGATGAAAGCGAATGCAGCCTGGCTCAAGGCTCATCCGAAAGTGAAGATCAAGATCGAAGGCAACTGTGATGAAAGGGGAACCAAAGAGTACAACCAGGCGCTCGGCGAGCGGCGCGCCGCCAGTGCCAAGAGATACCTTACGGATATGGGGATCTCGGGCAGTCGCATCTCGCTCATTAGTTACGGTAAGGAGAAGCCTGTTTGCACCGAGAGCGACGAGAGCTGCTGGCAAAAGAACAGAAGGGATGATTTTGTGGCCAACGAATAACCGATCATTCACCGGCTGACGGTATAAACAGAGGTCTTCTTCATTCGTGGAGAATCTCGATGAGCATCTTTGCATTTGACTCTATAGTGCTCGCGGTCGCTCTCCTCATCGTTGGATATAGTGAATTGAAGAAATCCCGGGATCGCGACAGACCGACAAATCCAGCCGCGAAATCGAATGTCCGGACCCGTTGAAATAACGGTACGGCGAATGATTCTATCGCCGGGAGGCCTGGATGAATAATTTCGAAAACGCTAGATGGGGCAGGTTGCGGACTGATCTGGCAAAAGGACATACGCAAGGATTGCTGGGAATCACAAAAGGTGCAGTAGTACCTAAAAAACGGACGGACCTATCGACGGAACAAGACAAACGTAACTACAAAATCATTTCTCTCAAGTTAAAAGTGCATCGGGGCATTTCGGACCTCGGTGCCCGCGTGTATTCGCTCATGTGGTCCAGGAAGAAAAATCCGGGACTGGATCCGCGCGTAAAAGATATAACCGCCCGGATCAAAAGATACGAAACGGAGATCGAGTTCATGGAAAAGGACTTGAAAAGCGCAGTCCGAAAAAGGATGGAGAAGGCGACATAATTTACTCCCTTATTTAGGTCGTCTTCTCATTGGGTGCCGAAGGGCTGCCATTCTCCTTCGGCACCCGTTTCTTTTCATCATAGACAGAGATGCAGAGGTCGGTCATAATGATAGCATAGCACGCAATGCGTGACGCTGAAATGCTTACTAACTATAACAAAGATAAATCCAGGCATATTTTGCGAATGTCATCCAATCTGCTGGGGATATGTTTCGTAATCCTTAACTTTTTTAAATTATGGAAAGTCGGAAGGATTGAAACAATCATCGTAGATAAATTAATCGGCATTACAATGGTATTCTTTCTTATCGCTAGTATTCTATCGTACTTTTCCACGCGGTCACATTTTAATGCTGACAAATATGAAAAATAGCTGATATTATCTTTCTGCTCGGGCTAACCTCGCTGATGATGATTGCTTCGATATGTACATTTGAAATCATGTAACGTCTTAGGATTCTATGCGAAAGAAAATTGTAGAGGGCTCGGTCCTTTTCATCAGCATCCTGAAGTGGCTCTTTCTTGCTGCTTGCATCGGGATCATCGTCGGTATCTCCACAACCGTTTTTCTGAAAGTACTGGGCTTCGGTATTTCAACCACTGCACGATACCAGTACTATTATCTTTTACTTCCGGCTGCGCTGTTTGTGAGCGCGCTGATAGTAAAGGTCTTTGCGCCTGATGCGGAAGGCCATGGCACGGAAAAGATCATCGAGGCCGTACACCGCCATGCCGGGAAGATGAATCTGGCGGTCGTACCTGTCAAGCTCGTGGCAACGGTCATAACTATCGCTTTCGGCGGATCTGCAGGAAAGGAGGGTCCGGCAGCCCAAATCGGAGCCGCCCTATCTTCGGGTTTTTCGCGCTTGCTGCGCTTCGGCGATCGCGACCGCAAAAAAATGGTCATCTGCGGGATCAGCGCTGGTTTTGCCACGGTCTTCGGTACCCCCATTGCAGGTGCTCTCTTCGGAGTCGAAGTATTGTTCGTCGGCGCCGTGCTGTATGACGTGCTGTTACCTTCCTTCGTTGCAGGTATCGTAGGGTATCAGGTCTCCACAACATTAGGTCTCACCTATTTCCATGGCCCGCATTGCATGCTCCCCGCGTTCAGCAGCTTTTTCTTTTTGAAAGTATGTCTTGCCGGACTGTTTTTCGGCCTGTGCTCACTTATTCTCATTGAAATGCTGGGCCTGTTTCATCGACTGAGCCGTGGTCTGAAAATCTGGATGCCATACAAGGGCATCATAGGCGGCGGCGTTCTTGTTGCGCTTTCTTTTCTGTTTTCGACGCATTATCTCGGTCTCGGTCTTGACACGATAAAGAACGTACTAGAAGGAAGAGAAGCGCCTGCTGGAGCATTTGTCCTCAAGATGCTGTTTACGGCGATCACCCTCGGGTTCGGCGGCAGCGGCGGCATAGTCACACCCATATTCTTCGTCGGCTCAACGGCCGGCAGCGTTTTCGGCAGAGTCCTGGGATTCGACACATCGGTGTTTTCGGCTATCGGCATGGTCGCTTTGCTTGCCGGAGCTGCAAACACTCCGATCTCCGCGAGCATCATGGCTATAGAACTTTTCGGGCCTGAGGTCGCGCCGTATGCCGCGGTTGCGTGTATCATAAGCTATCTGATGACCGGGCATCGGAGCGTCTATCCAAGCCAGGTTCTGTCGCAAGCGAAATCATCTTCCCTTAATGTCGCTACGGGCAGCGAGATGAGAGATGCGGGAGACGTTCAGTTCCATGTTCGGAGCAAAACCGTGAGCAGCAGCATCATGGCCGGTATTGATAGATTCAGAAAACAAAAGCACTAGGACTAACAAATTCAGAAAAGCTTAACCAAAACCACCAAACATTGTAAACGAATCTATTGCGTCGCGGACTGAATTTGTATATAGTTATTCCCGTCTAAGTCACAATCCGTATTGCCGCATTTTCCAGCCGGGCTGATCCGGCTTGTCCGGAATCCCTCATTAAGATAGATTTCCCCCAGCTTCAAGCATGCCGGCACAGCGCAAGGAATCGCGCTATGCTTGCCACAATGACGAATATGCGGCGAGGTGTGTTCTCGTGAAAAAATACGTTGTTGCTTTGATGCTGAGCGCCATTCTCCTGGGTGCGCTGTTCGCTGTCATATCCACGAACCGGAAGCCCGATGCGGTGCGGTTCGATGTGAATTACGTGTGGCATGTCGAGTACGATCCCGGCACCGGGACCGGGCTCCTCGTCCGCGGAAGCAGGATCGACCATATCAAGAATAATGTCCAGGCACTGGTGCTGGCGCTGAACATGACAACGACCCGGGACGATCCGGCGCGCAGTCAGGGCGAAGGAGCGAGGTCCAGACTCCCGAGGATCATTCTGCAGAGGGTGGAACAGCAGACTGCGCGTGTCGACATCGCGAACGACCGATACCTGACCGAGAGCATGGGCTCGGCAGGGGCGCAGGACTTTCTCGCCGGGGTGACCTATACGCTCACGGAGAACCCCGGCATCAAGGCGGTCGACTTTGCGTTCAGGGCCGGCGAGCACGCGATGCCGGGTGTGTATACGCGCGGGGACTTCGCGGCGAACTACCAGATCGAAGCCGGCAAAAAATAAGGGGCCGGGGGTCAGTCAAATCGCAACTCCCGATAAAACGATGGTCATGCAGCTCACTCACTCAATCATTCTCGAAGGTCTGAACGCCGCGCAGCAGCAGGCGGTCCTGACCATCGATCGCCCGCTGCTCGTCGTCGCGGGGCCGGGCACGGGCAAGACCCTGACCCTGGTGCGCAGGATCGCATACCTCGCGCATCGGGGCGTGCGGCCCGAGAGCATCCTTGCGGTCACGTTCACGAACCGGGCGGGCCGCGAGATGAAGGGACGGGCGGAAGAACTTCTGGGGGACCAGGCATCGGAAATCTTCATCGGCACCATTCATCTGCTCGGACTCAGGGTCATCCGGGAAAGGATTGGCAGCGGGTTCACGGTCCTCGGCAGGGAAGAGCAGGCCGGGGTGCTGAAGACCATCGTCAAAGTGCCGGCAAAGAAGATGCTGGATATCGCAGAGCGCATATCGCGGGTCAAGAACGATCTCGAGCCTCCCGATGCCGGCCTCAGGGAAGTTCTGGCGCAGTATCAATCGGCATTGCAACGGCGCAGGGCCTTTGACTTTGACGACCTGATCCGCGTGCCGATCGAACTGCTGCAGGACGAGGCTGTCGCGCGAGACTATCGGGACCGGTTCAAGCACATCATGGTTGACGAGTACCAGGACATCAACCCGGCCCAATACCGTCTCGTGAGGCTCCTGGCAGGCTCAGCGAGAACGCCGTGTGTAGTGGGCGATGCGGACCAGGCGATCTATTCCTTCCGGGGCGCGGACCTCGGGAACTTCCTGAAGTTCGAGCAGGATTTTCCCGGAGCGGCCCGCGTGAACCTCATTGAGAACTACCGCTCATCAGGCGCCATCCTGAGGGCGGCGGACAGCGTGATCAGGAACAATCAAAAGCGCCTCAGGAAGGATCTCACGGCGACCCGCGACGCGGGGGTCCCGGTATCCGTTCTTTCCGTTCCCGATGACCGGGCCGAGGGAGCGGTCATCATCCGCGAGATCGAAGCGCGCATGGGCGGCACGAGCCATGAGCAGCACCGGAACACCGGTATAGACCGCTCGGCAACGGGCCGCACGCACCGGTTCTCGGATTTCGGCGTTGTCTACCGGACCAATGCCCAGGCGCGGGCGCTCGAACAGGCCTTTGCGGCTTCAGGCATACCTTTTCAGGTGGTCGGGAAGCGGGGCGGCAGTCAGCGGTCGGAGGTCGAAGAGATGGTCGCCTTTCTCAAGACCCTCGCTTCTCCCGAAGACGGCGAAGAAACGGGTCCCGATGGACCGGATTCGGCCGAGAAAGCGCTGCTGACCGAGGCCGATTTCTTCGACCCCCGGGCGGACGCGGTCACCCTTATGACCCTGCACATGGCAAAGGGCCTCGAGTTCCGCGTCGTGTTCATTGCGGGGTGCGAGGACGGCCTGCTCCCGTGCACCATCATGAAGGACGGCTCGGACAGCGAGGAGGAGAGGCGGCTTTTTTACGTCGGCATGACGCGCGCGAAGGAGGAGCTACTCCTGATCCATGCACGGAGCCGGTTCCTCTACGGCAAGGGCCTTGGCCCGAAGGCCTCGCCGTTCCTGGAGGAGATTCCGGAGGACCTGAAGGTGAGCAGGGTCGTCGCGGATAAGATAAGGAAGCGGAAGCCGGAAGACAAGCAGATGGGGCTGTTTTAAGACCTGCCCCGAAAAGCACGCGGGGTCCTTCAGGCCATCGGAGGTAAAGCATGAGAGGAAAACGGTATTCAAAATCCAGCAGTATCGCGGTCGTCCTGTTTCTGATCATTGCAGCGGTGTATGTCTTTTCCCAGGGGCCGGATCTCACCCAATACGAACCGCTGAAGTCTCCGCGCATTACGAACATGACAACGCAGAAGATGATCGTCGTGACGGCTCAGGGAGACCCGAACCGGGTCGCGAAAGATGCGTTCGGGCTGCTGTTCAAAACCTACTATAAAATCCCGGGGGTATCAAAAAAAAGGAAGCTGGCGCCGCGTGCGCGATGGACGGGAGACGCCAAGGACAAGTCCTCCTGGACCGGGTACTACGGCCTGCCGGTTCCCGCGGACATTGCAGCTCTGCCGGAGCAGGATGGTGCGTCCGGGATGATGGCGGAGCTGGCGACCTGGGAGTACGGAGACGTCGCCGAGATCCTTCACATCGGCCCCTACGGCGAAGAGACCCCGACCATCGAAAAGCTGCACGAGTTCATCAGGCAGCATGGTTACGAGATAATCGGGCCGCATGAAGAAGAATACGTGAAGGGGCCGGGGATGTTCTTCAAGGGAGACCCGAAGAATTACTATACCATCATACGATATCGCATCAGGAAACCAGCTTAAGCGGAGAGCATCCCGCTGGCCATACCGCCTACCCCTGCGTCTTCGCACCTCGCATGAGCGCAGCAATCGGATGTTACGAAAGGAATGTGGAAAATCGTCCCCATGCCGAGCCTGATCTCAATAGAGGATAAGTAGTTCACCCCGAGATGGATCATAGCATCGATCATCGTCAATGCCATCATCAACACGCTGATAGCCGTCATTCTTGCCCAGGAGATGGACGTCGTAAAAAATTATCTCGATGTTTTCTCGGTCCGCACGGGTGAGCGGCTCGCCTACCGGATCGACATTCCCGACAACCTCAGGAATTTCATGATCCCGCCGTTGCTCATCCAGCCCCTGGTGGAGAACGTCGGGTTCCACAGTAAATCTGGAGTTCCTCTATAACAGCCAGGGATATGATGACGCGGAAGCCACCGCATATTATGCGCTGAGACAGAACGCGAATGACCATTTTTTTGACGGCGGACTGCTGTCGGGCCTGTCTCAGATGACGCTGGCCGAAACGCTCAACACAGGATTGCCTTTTTTGAAACGGTATTACGTTATGGGGCAATTCCAGGTGCGGGAGATCAAAAGCGTGCTGGACGTCATTGTGAGATATATTTACGGACTGGAGGAGCATGCCGGACAGGCGTCGACAATCGTCGAGTGGCAGGTCTCGGATCGCATCCAGTTGTTTAACATCAACACTGCTGCCGTCGATCACGGCAGTCAAAACGAGTTCAACTCGCTTATCAATAAGAGTTTCATGGCAGGGATTGAAATTCACTTTTAACCTTTGATCCGCTGCCAAGCGCCGGCTCATGGGAGAGAATGTGGATTTCTCATTGACAAGGAGCTGCAGTTCACTTATATTTTTTTAAACATGATGCCGAATGACCTCCTCGCTGTTCAGCCTGTTCGCAAGGCGGCAGGGCATCTCATTGCCGTGGCTGTGGCAACGCGATGAACCGGTTCTGAACTATCGAGGGATAGAGAACACTCACCAGGCCGCGGAAGATCAGGTTCCGCGGTTTTTTGTTTTCAGAGGGCCTTTGCAGCCGCAGACTCGGTACCGCCTTGAGCGTTAACCGGCGTTGTTCCAGCGCAAAGAAAAAGGAGTTCCTATGAAGGATACCTTAAAACCCGGGATCGAAGCGGAGTTCACCTTTCGCATTCCCCCATCAAAGACCGTGCCCGCGCTCTATCCCGAGTCGCCGGAATTCCAGGAAATGCCGATGGTCTTCGCAACAGGATTCATGGTCGGCTTTATTGAGTGGGCCTGCATAAGGGCCGTAAATCCTCATCTTGACTGGCCGGAGGAACAGACCGTAGGGACGCATATCAATGTCTCGCACACCGCGGCAACTCCCCCCGGTGTCGAGGTGACGGCCCGTGTGAAGCTCGTCGAAGTGGACGGCCGGCGCCTGGTCTTCGAAGTGGAGGTGCACGATGCACTCGAGCCGATAAGCACGGGGACCCATGAGCGTTTCGTTATCAGCAAGAGCAGGTTTGATGAGAAGGTGAGCAGGAAGAAAGGCGCCTGATGCAAAAGGACAGCAGGGTAAGAGTGATCACCGCTCTCGCGACCCTCTATCTCGCATGGAGCTCGACCTATCTCGCAATACGGTTCGCCCTCGAAGGCTTTCCGCCGTTCTTCATAGCGGGGTTCCGGAACGTGCTGATCGGAGCGGGAATATACATCTATCTGCGGGCAAAAGGCGCCGCGGGACCAAGCCGGGCCGAGTGGGGAGGCTCGGCAACGGCAGGGGCTTTTCTGCTGCTCGGCGGGACCGCGGGCGTTGTGTACGCGGAGCAGTGGGTGGGCTCTGCCGTCTCCGCCCTGGTGCTGGCCACGACGCCGCTGCTGACCGTGCTGTTCGCGGGAATCTGGAGGCAGTGGCCGGAGCGGCGCGAATGGATCGGCCTCATGCTGGGCCTCGCCGGCATCGCGCTGCTGAACCTCGACGGCGATCTGCGCGCGCATCCCCTCGGAGCGGCGCTGCTCGTTCTCGCTGCCCTGTCGTGGTCCTTCGGCTCGGTCCTGAGCCTGCGCCTGCCCATGCCCTCGGGCATGATGGCCAGCGCGACCCAGATGTTCTCCGGCGGGCTGCTGGTGATGCTCGTAGGTACAATCTCGGGAGAGCGTTTGCCTGCCCATCCCTCCCTGCGTTCGCTCGGAGCGCTCATCTACCTTGCGATCTTCGGTTCGCTCCTGGGCTACACGGCCTACACCTATCTGCTGAAGAACGTCCGGCCCGCATTGGCAACCAGCTATGCCTATGTGAACCCGGTCCTAGCCATGCTGCTCGGCGTCTGGCTCGGCGGGGAGCATATGACGACGATTGGCCTCCTGGCCATGGCAATCATCCTTGCGGGCGTCGTGCTGGTCATTATTGGCCAAAGGCAAGTCAAGCCGTGAGCGCCCGTACATCAACTTCTCATCCGGACCTTATCACCGCACCTAACCCTGGCATCAGTAATATTTGATCAGCATCAGAATAAATACCCTCATTTTACTTGACAATTCGGGATCGTTAATTTAACATATCAACATTGCTTGATTTGATAAGTGGAGGGCGCATGCAGGACCTGGTCTCTTTATTCAAGGCCCTATCTGACGAGACGCGGCTACGGATCGTAAAACTGCTGGAGCAAGGCGAGCTTTGCGTGTGCGATATTGTTGCCGCGCTTGCCATGGCACAGTCCAAGGTTTCCTTTCACCTTGGTGTGCTGAAAGAAGCGGGGTTCATTCAAGACAGGAAGCAGGGGAAGTGGATACATTATCGCCTCAATGATTCGGATATGCTCAAGCGGCTCCTCATGCTGAGCGTGATCGAGAGAATTTCAGAGGATGCAATGAAGGAAGATAAGAAAAGACTAGCCCTGTTTAAAAAGGAGAAAACCGCAAAGGCGGTCATCACCAGTCTGCGCGGGAAGGCAGCCTGTTGCGGGAGATGACGCATGAAGCTGGCTATATTCGGAGACATCCACGGAAACAGTGAAGCCCTCAATGCCGCATACGAAGAGGTACTCCGCATCAACGTGGATCAAATATTTCACCTCGGGGACCTTGGGGGATATGCCCCCTTTGTAAACGAGGTTGCGGACTTCCTGATCGATCATGGAATTGCCGGGGTTCAGGGTAACTATGATGAGGCCGTGGCGAATGACCGTGAACACTGCGGATGCAAATATGAAGACCCTGTTCAGGAGCAGATGGCCACGCTCTCGTTTGAGTGGACAAAGAAGCACGCAACCGGGAGGACGAAGGAGTTCTTGAAGCATCTTCCGACGGAAATCAGCTTCACTGCAGACGGGAAAAAAGTCTCCCTCTTTCATGCGTCGCCGCGCAAGAACAATCTCTACTGGTATGAGGACCGGCCGGAAAAGTTCTTCAAAGAGATGTCCGACAAAACCGACGCAGACGTCCTGATCTATGGCCATACTCATAAGCCTTATCGCAAGGACATCGACGGGAAAATGTTCATCAATGCCGGGAGTGTCGGCAAGCCGAAGGACGGAGACCCGCGCGCGTGTGTTGCCGTGTTAGAGATCACGCCGGACTCGGTGGCCACGGACTTCATCCGGGTCCCGTACGATGTCGAAAAAACGGCAGCAGCTATCACAGCGGGCGGTCTGCCAATTTATTTCGCGGAGAAACTGAGACAAGGCAAGTAACGATGGGGAATGAAGGATGATGAGGCCGATTGCCGGCGGGGCAGAATGGTTCATTCGGTGTCCCTTAAGCTCAACTTGCCGCCTCCGAGGAGGAGCAGCATATGATAACCCCGGGGTTCACTCAGCAAAAAAGCAGACTCTATTCCTTTGCCTCCGCACTGGCGCTCATCACCATCGCATACAATATTGTTGAAGGCGTGGTCTCCGTTTTTTTCGGTCTCGAAGACGGCAGTTTGGCGCTCTTCGGATTTGGAGCGGATTCCTTCGTTGAAGTTATTTCGGGCATCGGAATCTGGCACATGGTGCGAAGGATCAGGAATAACGACAAAGAGGATCCCGACACGTTCGAGCAGACGGCGCTCAGGATAACGGGAGCCGGATTCTTTGTTCTGACGATCGGGCTGTCGATCACTGCTGCTGTCGACCTGTACCGGGGGCATAAACCGGATACTGCGTTCTGGGGCATTGTTGTGTCCGTCATTTCCATTGCCACGATGTGGCTCCTGGTCCGCTATAAAGTAAAAGCAGGGAGACAGCTCAATTCCGAGGCTATTTTATCCGATGCCGCCTGCACCCGCGCCTGCTTGCAGCTCTCAATCGTTCTGCTCATAGCAAGCGTTGGATACGAACTCACCCATATAAGCGGGATCGACTCCATCGGCGCATTCGTGATTGCGGGCCTCTGCTACCGGGAGGGAAAAGAGGCTTTCAAGAAAGCGAAGGCAAAAAGCCTTGCCTGCGTGTGCGGCGGGTCTTGCCGGGCGGGCGCGGCTGAGAATGAATAATTCATAGTCTAAGGACCAGAGGGAATCGATGAACGACACAGCGGCTAAAAGACTTTCTTTCCTGGACAGGTATCTGACCCTCTGGATATTCAGTGCAATGGCGCTGGGAGTCGGTCTCGGCTATTTCATCCCCGCAATGGAAAAACTTATCAACCGTTTTCAGATTGGGACGACCAATATTCCCATTGCAGTCGGCCTCATTTTAATGATGTACCCGCCCCTGGCGAAAGTAAAGTATGAGGAGCTCGGGGAGGTATTCAGGAACAAGAAAGTGCTTGCCCTTTCGCTCGTGCAGAACTGGGTGATCGGTCCGATCCTGATGTTTTTGCTGGCCGTTATTTTTCTGCACGATTATCCGGAATACATGGTTGGACTTATCATGATCGGCCTGGCCCGTTGCATCGCAATGGTCATCGTCTGGAATGACCTTGCATGCGGAGATACGGAATACGCCGCCGGCCTCGTGGCTTTCAATTCGGTATTCCAGGTTCTGTTCTTTTCCGTATATGCGTATGTCTTCATCACGATCCTTCCTGCATGGCTCGGGCTGAAAGGTGCGGTCGTACCTGTTTCAATCGGCCAGATCGCCGAGAGCGTATTTATCTACCTCGGCATTCCGTTCCTCGCGGGATCGGCAACAAGGTTCAGCATGGTGAGGGCCAAGGGTCGTCAATGGTACGAACAGGCATTCATTCCCAAAATAAGCCCACTGACGCTGATATTTCTCCTTTTTACGATCATCGTAATGTTCTCGCTGAAAGGCAACTACATCATCAGGCTTCCCCTCGATGTTGTAAGAATAGCGGTTCCGCTCCTGATCTATTTTGTGGCAATGTTCCTGGTGTCGTTCTACCTGGGGAAGAAGATCGGGGCGGACTATCAAAAGACGGCCACCCTGTCATTTACCGCTGCCAGCAACAACTTTGAGCTCGCCATTGCCGTTGCCGTCGCCGTCTTTGGACTTAACTCGGGGTCAGCATTTGCCGCGGTCATCGGCCCGCTTGTCGAGGTCCCTGTCCTGATAGGCCTGGTGAACGTTGCTCTGTATTTCCAGAAAAAATATTTTATCGTAGAGCATTGCAGGATCAGGGAATCAAAGCCCGTATGAAAAAGACATCACTTTCCGACAAAAAGAGGTGAGCGATGCAGACATTGAAGTTCGTGAAGAAGGAAATGCCCGGTTATGTTAAGGGCACCGTCAATTCATCCGTTGGCATGGTAAGTCGTGTCTCTTCCGACTGGGTACGCGCGGACTACTGGGGCATGATCAAGAGCCGGGTGAGCGCGTTCCGGATGAACTATCCGGTCCATCCGGGTTTGTACGCAATCGGAGGGCCGACGAAGGGTTCCGACGTCTTCGTCACCGCCAATTACAAACTGACCTTCGATATCCTGAGGCAATCGCTCAGGGGCATGGACGCCTGGGTGTTGGTGCTCGACACGAAGAGCATCAATGTGTGGTGTGCGGCAGGCAAGGGGACCTTCGGGACGGACGAGCTGGTGAAACAGATCTCGGAAGTGAAGCTCGACTCCGTCGTGAACCACCGTCGTATCATCCTTCCCCAGCTCGGAGCGGTCGGTGTGAGCGCGGCAGCGGTCCAGCAAAGAACGGGCTTTCGCGTATCCTTCGGCCCGGTGCAGGCCCGGGACATTCCCGCCTATGTCAGGGGCGGGTATAAGAAGACGAGGGAGATGGGAACGATAACGTTCGCGATGAGTGACCGGCTCATCCTGACACCGATGGAGATCAATCCGGCGATGAAGAGGTATCCCTGGTTCGCGGCCGGCGTGCTGCTCTTGTTCGGGCTCGAGCCCACGGGCCTTCTGTTCAGGCAGGCGTGGTTTGGCGGCCTGCCGTTCCTGGTGATGGGCCTGATCGCGGTCTTTGCAGGCGCCTTCGTGACGCCGGTCTTACTTCCTTTCGTTCCGTTCCGGTCCTTCGCGATCAAAGGGTGGATCATGGGACTGGCCATGGCCCTGCTCGCGATGCAGGTCTTCGGCATCGTCGATCGCGGCAGCATGCTTCTAATCGCTGCCGCCTACCTGCTTTTTCCCGCGTTCAGCTCCTATATCGCGCTCCAGTTCACGGGCTCCACGACCTACACGGGCATGTCGGGCGTGAACCGGGAGCTGAAGATCGGCATCCCGGTGTATCTCGGCACGGCAGTCGTTTCGGCCGTCCTCTTGGTGCTGTACAAGCTTCAGGAATGGAGGGTACTGTGAAATACCTCGCGAACGTGACAACGCTCAATTATATCGCTGACAAATGCGCCGGCTGCGGCAGGTGCGTCGAGGTCTGCCCGCGCGGCGTCTTCGCCATGCGGGACAAACGGGCCGCGGTCCTGGACCGGGACCTCTGCATGGAGTGCGGGGCCTGCGCCCTGAACTGCGAATTCGGCGCGATCACGGTCAGCTCCGGCGTCGGCTGCGCCTCGGCCATCATCAACAGCCTTATCAACGGCGGACCGCCGACCTGCGACTGCAGCGGCGGCAGTGCCGGAGGATGCTGCGGGTAAGAACTATCGGCATCGAATGCCGCACCCGGTCTCGCAAAAGATGCAAAAGTACGCAGAACAGCAAGACCCGGTCTGATTCTCGTCCATGCTATCGCCTCAACCCCGTCCTGCACATGAACTTGCAAGTCATGCGATCCGCAGCGTTACCGGCCGCTGTCGCAGCGTGGTGCGCAGCGGCATTCGACTGTCCCGGGTTTTGAGGTCACGATGCGAATCCGGTAGCCGGCCTCGAGGCCGCGCTCTTCCGGCCCGTGGTGCGGGTTGCACCCGTGCAAAAAGCAAAAGGCCTGTCAGATCTGACAGGCCTTCTGGTGTTCCTCATGTATGGCTTTTGCCGCCCGGTATAATGAAATGGCGGTATGCAGTCATGTGCTGCTCATGCTGCTACTTCGTGGTGGGAGCTGCCGGCGCTGCTGCTTCCTGTTTGTGCTTCTTGACGTGCTTCGTCTTCTTGGCTTTCTTCGCCTTAGCGGGGGCCTTTTCCGATGTTGCCGGCGCCTTATCCGCCGCGGCCGGCGCCTTATCCTCAGCGAACGCAACGCCGAGGGTCAGGGCGAACGCCACTGCCGTGAACAGAGCGACTATCCTTTTCATAGGGATTCACCTCCTTTCCGGTTTTGCTGTCTCATATTATGAGACACGGCCGGATTAAGAAGGTTGAATGGGAAATATAAATGTGATGGCGCTGAAGGGGGATGCGGGACCGGGACGGGTCTCATCCCGCCTCCGTCAAGATGGACAATGGAGCCATGCTTTTTTCTCCCCGCGAGCGCTTTCTTCACCGGAGGGAACGCGTCTAGGTCCGTGCGCGGCGAATGGTGGCAGCCTCTTTCGTTGGATGCACGTTCGGGAACGCTTTACTCAGGCTTGTACCAGTTCCTTCCGCGCTTCATCTCCTTCTTCACGGTGGGGAATGCGTCAAGGTTCGTATGGGGCAGGAAGAGGGCGGACATGTACTCGTCCATGAAGCTGCGCGACACGGACAGCTCGATGTAGGTCATCTTCTTCGCGATCTCCTCGGCCTCATGCCGGAGCCGGTCGCAGAGGAGCGCGTAGTAGGCCCCCATGATCGAGGTGTTTCCGAGGAACTGAAACTTGTTCACGGGCATGTCGGGCAGCATGCCGATGGTGATCGCGCGCTCCACGTCAATGTAGCGTCCGAATCCGCCGGCGATGTAGAGCTTCTGGATGTCGTTGAAGGTCATTCCCATGTGCGACAGCAGCGTGGCGAACCCGGCGTAGATGGCGGCCTTGGCCCGGATGAGATTGTCCAGGTCAACTTCGGTGATCACGATCTCCTTGTTGACGGCGCTCTCGACCCGCCACGAGAGAACGAACTCAAGCCCGCTCTCGCCCCGCCGGATGCGCTTGGACTTGATCTCCTCCCTGATCTTGCCTTTCTGGTCGATGACCCCGTTGAGGTACATCTCGGCAAGGGCGTCGATCATTCCGGACCCGCAGATGCCGATCGGCTTCGTGTCGCCGATGACCCGGTAGTTCACCTCAAAGGTCAGGGGATCGATCTCGACCTCCTCGATCGCGCCTTCCATGGCCCGCATGCCGAACTTGATGCCGCTCCCTTCGAAGGCCGGTCCGGCCGAGCACGCCGCCGTCACGAGCCATTCCTTGTTGCCGAGCACGATCTCGCCGTTCGTACCGATATCGATGAACAGCGATACCGGGTCCTGTCTGTGGATCTGGGACACGAGCACGCCGGCGGTGATGTCGCCGCCCACGTAGCTTGCCACGTTCGGCATGGAATAAATGATCGCCTGCGGGTGGATCTGGAGACCCACGCTCTTGCCGCGGATGAGCGGGAAGAAGGTCGCCGCCGGTATGTAGGGCTCCTCGCGGATGTTCGCGGGATCGATGCCATAGAAAAGGTGCTCCATGGTCGTGTTGCCGGCAACGACGATATAGTCGATCATGCCCGGGGAGACGTTGTGTTTTTCCGCCAGCTCGGAGAGCATCGCGCCGATGTTGTCCACTGCCAGCGCCTGGAGCTCCTTCAGCCCGTTGCGTTCGGTCGCATAAACGATCCTCGTGATCACGTCGTCGCCGCACTTTGTCTGGCTGTTGTAGGTCGAGGCGGTGCCGACGACGTGGCCGTTCGACATGTCCACGAGGTACACGACGATGGTCGTCGTTCCGATGTCCACGGCAGCTCCGTAGCGGCTTTTCGTAGCATCGCCCGCATAGATGTCGAGCACCTCGAGGACCTCTCCCATACTGAATACCGAGGCCGTCACCTTCCACTTCCCCTCGCGCAGCACATGGGGCAGTTTGCTCAAGACCATGTAGTTCAGGTGAAGGTGCCCGGCGTTGAAACCGGCGCCGTCGAGTGCGCGGCGAACGCGTTCGAGATCGGCGATGTTGTCATCGATCGTCGGCTGACTGATCTCGAGATAAATGCGGTTGATGCGGGACTCGAGGCAGCCGCCCGCCTGCTTCATGAGCCTGAGCAGTTCCTCCGTGTTCGCGCCTGTCGCGATCTTGTGCTTCGCCTGCATGCGCGATTCGGGAGGGATTTCCACGGTGAGTCCGCTCTTCACCTGGGAGACGCAGGCGAGAGCGTACCCGCGGCTGGCCTCTTCGGCGGTCAGGAACGACCGGGACTTTTCGCTCTCGATCTTCCCTTCCTTGATGATGACCTTGCACTTGCCGCAGTTGCCCTTGCCGCCGCAGGACGAGAGCACGTACAGGCCCGCCGCTTTCACGGCCTTGAACAGGTTTGTACTGTCGTCGACGTCAACGGTGACGTTGTCCGGGAGAAAGGTGATTTTATGTTTCATGGGCTGAATATAACAGGGACCGTGAGGGGGGTCAAGGGGATTGTAAGCGGAGCACGCACAGGGATCCGGATAAAAGCGCTCTGCCGGTCATCCTCATGCCGAATGACAACCTGTCCTCATTGACAGGGGAGCAGAAATCTACTACACTGGAGCCGCTGGGAGGGGGTTGGATGCGGTTACCGATGGCGTGCTCGCTAGTGCTTCTTGCCGTGATATTCTCCGCCTGCGCCTCGGCTCCGCCGCCGGGGCACGTCAGCGGCTATTCCTTCCCGGTCGCGGACAAGGCCGCGAAAACGGCGCTGGCCCTCGTCGGCAGGCCCTACAAGTTCAAGGGGGACAGCCCCCAGGGGTTCGACTGCAGCGGACTCGTCCGGTACAGCTACCTGACGGCCGGGCTTGACCTTCCCCACGGCACCGCCGCCCTCAAACAGAGGTCCTCCCCCATATCCTTCCGCGACATCCGCAAAGGCGATCTGCTGTTCTTCACCCAGTACGGCAAGAAGTATTCCCATGTGGGCATCTCAACCGGCCAGAACGAATTCGTACACGCGCCGAGCAGCGGCAAGACCGTGCGTGTCGACAGCCTCGACGATCCCTACTGGAAGGACCATTTTCTCGGCGCCCGAAGGCTGTGACCGAGAACCGGTTCTCTGACGACCTTCCTCCGAAACAGTGCCGCATACTCCCCAAAAAAGATCCTGCCCTTCTTCCTGAGCGACAAGGCGCTATCCTCAAACCAACATGAAAAGCACACAGCCTGTCACTGCCAGGCCGCGAAGAGCACGAAGGAGACCAGGTTATTGTAAAAGGGGAATCTGCAGGAGATGCTTTCTGAGTTACTCTGAGGCGGGTTCTTTACTTCTTCTGCTTCTTTGCCGACTTTCTAACCTCGGCCCGGAGGGCCTTCTTTTCCTTTGACTTCTGCGCCACGCCGCTCCAGAGGCCGTAGAGCAGGACCTGCACGAGGAGGACCGCGGCGAAGCCGACGTGGATGCCGTATCCGAAGGAGGCGGCCATCTGGTTCGCGGCCTCTTCGATCCTGCGGTAGAGCATGAGCATGTTCGTCATTGCCGTGATGAACGTTACCGCTGCCCCGGCGACGACGCCTTCAAGGATGGCCTGGCCCTGGGTGGTGTTCCCGATCCAGAGCCCGGTGCCGATGCTGGTCAGCAGCGCGATCAACCCGAGGAGGATGAGGCCGTCGGTCCCCATGAGCCAGGGATGGTCGCCGCGCAGGAGCCGGCCGACCGTGTCGACCCCGAAGTTGCCGTAGAGGCTCTCGAAGCTCTGGCCCGTGGTGGAAATGAACAGCGCCACGAGCAGGGTCTCGGCAGAGAACTTGATGGCAAAACTGACGGCGACGTCGGTGATGATCCGGCCCGGGGTGATATTCTTGAAGAGCGCCTTCGCGCCGGCCCTCATCTCCTCCCTTGCCTGGGACGGGGGGATCGTCTGCGACTTGCCGGTCTTCCTGCGTTCGAGGACCTCGTAGATGATCGCGTAGAGAATGGGGATGAGCGGGAAGACGCGGCTGGAGTACGTTTCCAGGTCGAACACCCTGCTCAGGGTGACCAGGCCGATGGCGCCGCCGATGGCTATGGTGAAGCTGAGGAACAGGTTTCCCATGGGTTCAGATTATATCACGGGGAGCATTGTAAATCCATCCTGAGTGCAGTTTTGTCCGGAGCCCGCCGGCCGGTTATTTCCTGGGCTTCTTCCCGGCATGGGCGTCGAGCGCCTTGTAAAAGTCCCTGCCCAGGAACGTCTCGATGGTCTTCTTGAGGCTCTTGTACATGGGCTCGCCCTTGGGCTTCTGCATGCAGGGAATGTGGTCGAGGTAGGGGGTGTCCTGGATCGAGAGCACCTGCCTGCCGTCCGCCAGAGTGTAGAAGGAGAGGGGGTACTGGACGCAGTCCGCGAACTTGAACTCCTCCCAGACGAGGCCCTTGTCCATGGCAAAGGTGTGCACCGCGCAGTAGCGGAATCCCTCCTTGTTCGTATAGAGCAGGGAGCAGGTCTTGTTGTGGATCAGGACGCAGCGGAAGTCCTTGCCGCCGAAGGTCCTGCGGATGGCCTTGGCCTCGTCCTCGTGGATCTCGCAGCCGCTGGGGCACTGCTTTTTGCAGTCGGCGAGGATCGTGCCGTTCTTTTTCAGGACCTCCCGGTTCTCGGAGCTTAAATAAGAAAGAATGGCCTCGAAGTGCTCCTCGATCTTCTTCGTCTCATGGTCCGGCACGATGCAGGCACGGTAGCAGCACTGGGATTTGCAGTCATATCCTTCCACGTCGCAGGTGTAGGGGCGGGTGAAGATCTCCGGGTTCACGAGCACCGAGGCGACCTCGACGAAATTCTTCTCTGAAGACATGGACGATACCTCCGGTCGGCAGAAATGCCTGAAGCTCTCTTCTATATATAGTGGTAACTCGAAAAGGCCGGTCCGCCCTACATCTTGTGGTGCGTTTGGAGCGTCCAACCCTTCAAAATCAGAGCCCAATATTAAAACTATCGGCTCCGGATGTAAAGCATTTTTTCTCGGCTCGGGAAAGTCCCGGAGAAGGTGCTCTCCGCGGGCTTTCTTCTCGAACTCTCCGATCGCTCCAGCGT
This sequence comes from Nitrospirota bacterium, assembly GCA_035516965.1. Lineage (NCBI taxonomy): Bacteria > Pseudomonadati > Nitrospirota > Nitrospirota bacterium. Next base: position 15,821 of record DATIZR010000064.1, on the reverse strand, counting down.
CCCTTTCCTTGGACGCCAAACGCCGCTCTGGACGGCGCTGATGAGCGTTCCCGCACAGACGCGCACCTGCGCGATGCCCGGAGACGGCAGATCAAGGCTCGATCGGGGAGTTGCCGGAGCGTTGGCGTTGACGAGAGCCTCTCCGGAGAGCAGCAGACGGCGTCCCGCCCGGAAAAGTTCGCTCCCTCGTCCGCCCCCGTGAGCGGAAAATCGCGCTCGTCTTGTGGTGTCAGACGCGAGTGATGCTCCCGCGAGAAAAAAATGCAGCTCGAGGAGATTTTTTCTTGACAAAGAGAATCAATTTTGATAAATGACACATTAAATTCAGTGTGTGATCGCGCCGTCGGAAGTCGCGGCGGATTTGGACTTGAACACCAACCCTTCCGTGGGAACGGAAGGCGGTGCTCGCGGGGTCCCGGCAAGCCGGGAAGCAGGATCTGCGGGCGGAGAAGGAGGCAAACAGGTTGCACGCGTTGGGGACTCACCTGTTGTTGGAGTTGAGGGATTGCAACCCCAAGACCCTAGGCAGCTTACAGTTTGTACAGGACACACTAAAAAATGCCGCCCTGGAGGCAAAGGCGACTATTGTTGAGGTCGCCTTCCACGAATTCAGCCCCTTTGGCATCAGCGGGATGGTGGTCATCGCCGAATCCCACCTTGCCATCCATACATGGCCGGAATACGGCTATGCCGCAGTCGATGTTTTCACCTGCGGGGACCTGATCGATCCTCGGGTTGCCGCAAAATTCCTGATCGAAAAGTTTGAGTGCAAGAACCCGTCTATCATCGAGATGAAGCGGGGCATCCTCGGCGCCGAGAAGCTGCCGCACAAGCCGCTTGCCCAGGGAGAACCGGTCTTAGCATGATAGAACCCAAGAATTTCAAGTGGTTCATCGAATATACGAGTCCCCAGGAGGGTCATATCCACGGGATCCGTACCATTCATTACGCCAGCCATACCAAGTACCAGACAATGGAGATCATGGAAAGCGGGAGCTATGGCCGGTGCCTCGTCCTGGACGGCAAGATGCAGTCGTCCCTCACCGACGAGTTCATTTACCATGAGGCACTGGTCCATCCTGCGCTCCTGACCCATCCGAACCCGAAGCGGGTGTTCATCGTGGGCGGCGGTGAAGGCGCGACGCTGCGCGAGGTCCTGCGCCACAAGAGCGTCGAGTACTGCATGATGGTGGACATCGACCAGGAAGTGGTCGAAAAGTCAAAGGAGCTGCTTCCCGAGTGGCACCAGGGCGCCTTTGACGACCCCAGGACCGACCTCCGGTTCATGGACGCCCGCAAGTACCTGGAAGAGACCACCGACAGCTACGACGCCATTATCATCGACATTTCCGAGCCCGTTGAGGAAGGCCCGGCCTACCTCCTGTTCACGCGCGAGTTCTACGAGATCGTGAAGGAGCGGCTTTCCCCGGACGGGACCATCGCCCTCCAGGCCGGCACCACGGCCCTGCACCAGTTGCTCAACTTCACCGCGGTGGACAAGACGCTGAACGCGGTCTTTCCCGTGGTCGCACCCTATAACGTGTGCATACCATCCTTCGGACTCCCCTGGGGCTTTACCCTCGCCTCGAAGAACCTCGATCCCCGGAAGTTCGACCCCAAGCATCTTGACGAGATGATCAGGAAGCGGATCAAGGGCGAGAACCGCTACTACGACGGCATCACCAACCAGGGCATGTACATGCTCCCCAAGCACATCCGGAAGGCCATGGCCGAAGAGACCAAGATCATCGAAGATAATGCACCGCTCTTCACCTACCACTAGCGGCTTCGGCAAAAGTCCCTCTGCCGCGTTCTACCCCTTTTCTTGCGGTGTCCCTCAAGGTACGCCTCATACTCTGAGATCCGAGCGCCTGGCATTTGTTGTCCCTTCCGGACGCGGAAATGATATCATAACAGCATGACCGCCCCCAACCGGATAGAGGACGAGCAGTTCCGCACCCCCCTGTTCGACGCGATGGTGAACCTCGCGGAAAGCCGCAAGGTCTCCTTCCATACCCCCGGACACAAGAGCGGCAAGGGCATATCCACGCGGTTCCGCAAGTTCGTGGGGCCCCGCATCTTTTCGATCGATCTCACGACACTGGATGAGGTCGATTCGCTCCAGAACCCCACCGGCGTCATCAAGGAAGCCCAGGAGCTTGCTGCCAAGGCCGCCGGCGCGGACCGCTCCTATTTCCTCGTGAACGGCACCACCGTGGGGAACCACGCCATGGTGGCGTCCACGACCGGTCCCGGCGACAAGGTCCTGATCGCGCGCAACTGCCATCGCTCGGTCCTGACCGGGCTCATCATGAGCGGCGCCCAGCCGATATTCTTCCAACCCTCCTTTGACCGGGACCTGAAACTCACCCTGAACGTCAAGTTCGAGACCGCGAAGCAGGCCATTGACGCAAATCCGGGCGCCCGCGCCCTTTTGATCACAAGCCCGAACTACTACGGCCTGTGCGCGGACATTGAGAACATCATCCCCTATGCCCGGGAGAAGGGCCTGCTGGTCTTCGTGGACGAGGCACACGGCCCGCACCTCAAGTTCAACCCCAAGCTCCCGAAGTGCGCCCTCGAGGTCGGGGCCGACCTCTGCGTGCAGTCCACCCACAAGATCGTAGGCGGCATGACCCAGGCGTCCATGCTGCATGCAAAGGCAGAGCGCATCAATATCGACGATGTGACGAACACGCTGAAGCTGCTCCAGACCACCAGCCCGTCCTACATCCTGATGGCGTCCCTCGACCTTGCCCGGATGCAGATGGCTACGGAAGGGAAGAAGCTCCTGAACCGCACCATCAAGCTTGCCGAGGATGCGAGAGCGTCGATCGACAAGATCCCGGGCATCACCTGCTTTGGCAAGGACCGGGCCAGGCAGGCGGGCATGGCGGACATGGACGTTACGAAACTCACCATCACCGTGTCCGACATGGGGCTCTCAGGCTACCACGTCTCCCAGATGCTGAACACCCGTTTCGGCATCCAGGTCGAGATGGCGGATCCCTTCCACGTGCTCGTGATCGTTTCGATCGGCGACCGGCAGGACGACCTGAACCGGCTCGTGGAGGCGCTCCGGGTGATCTCTGCGGAGACCGGTCTCCAGGGCGCGCTCTTGCCGCTCGACAGGGTCCATCCTCCTGTCCTGAACAACAAATTCGCCATGACGCCACGCGACGCCTTCTACTCCGACAGCGAACTGGTGAGCGTGAACGACTCCGCGGGCCGGGTCTCGACCGAGATCGTGACCGTGTACCCTCCCGGCATCCCGCTCCTCGTCCCCGGGGAGGTGATATCCCAGGACGCTATAGACTACCTCCAGAACATGGCCGGCCTCGGCGCCATCATCGACGGCATGAACGAGAACAACACCCTCGTTCGTGTGGCGAAGGGGTAGGCCGAGGGCCTTCGCTCAGCCCCAAAATGAGGTGAATCAGAAAGCCCGCTCTCAGCAGAGCGGGCTTTTGTTTGTCAGGATCGACGAGTTTTACCAGAGTGCGCGGCAATCCGCCCTGTGCCGGGGGGCCAGGTCAGTTCGGCCCCTGTCCGGCGATATGGCCCGCAAGGTCCAGGAGGCGCCGTGCATAGCCGTATTCATTGTCATACCAGGCAAGCACCTTGACGACGCGGTCCCTCAGGACCCGCGTTGACTTTGCGTCCACGATCGCGGAGTGCTCGTCTCCGACGATGTCGGCGGAAACCAGCTCGTCCTCGCTGTAATCCAGGATGCCTGCCATAGGCCCGCCTGCCGCGGCCTTGAACGCCGCATTCACCTCCTCGCGGGTAGCGTCCCTTCCGAGATGGGCCACGATGTCCGTGAGCGACCCGTTCGCGACCGGCACTCGCACCGCGATCGCCTCCATCCTGCCCCTGAGCTGCGGCAGCACGAGTTGCGTTGCCGCTGCTGCGCCGGTGCTGGACGGGATCAGGGAGACGCCGGCCGCCCTTCCCCGCCGCCGGTGGCCGGGGGCCGAACGGTCGATGATCGCCTGGCTCGAGGTGTAAGCATGCACGGTCGTGGCCATGAGATAGTCGATGCCGAAGGCGTCCAGGAGCACCTTGGCCGTGGTGGCCAGGCAGTTCGTGGTGCAGGAAGCATTGGAGATGATGTGGTGCTTCGCGGGATCGTAGGATCGCTCGTTCACCCCGAGGACGATTGTCAGGTCCTCGTTCTTGGCGTCGGCGCTTATGATGACCTTTCCAGCGCCGGCCCGCAGGTGTTTTTCGGCCTCCTCCCGCTTCCGGAAGAGTCCCGAGCATTCCAGGACGATATCGATGCCCTGCCTGCGCCAGGCCAGCTTTTCCGGGTCTGTTTCGTGGGAAACGGCTATGCGGTGGGGCCCGATGTCCAGATAATCCGGTCCCGTCCTGATCTCAAAGGGCGCCCGGCCGTGGACGGAGTCATACTTGATCAGATAGGCAAGGTCTTCGATCGGCGCCGGGCTGTTGGCTGCCACCAGCGCCACGTTCTTTGGCGGCCGCTCCACATAGAGGCGAAGAGCCAGCATCCCTATGCGACCCAGGCCGTTAATGGCTATGGTTTTCATGAATTGCGTCCTTTCTCCGCGAGGCCTATAGTTAAAGCCGACCACCGAGAACACCGGGAAAATACTGAAATAATAGTCGGGTGCGAGAAAACATCTACCCTCTCCCTCTGCGCCCTCATGATATTATCCGTCCCGTAGCGTCCTTAAATCGAAACTCTTCTGGAGTAGACAGAGGATACCTCTGTGACCCCAGTCGTTTCATGTTTCATGCTATTTTTTCACGAAAAATTATTACACTGCCCCCTGAAGTGCGTCATGGCTGATACCTTGTCGTCTGGGCAAGGGTAAACCACATATGACGTCTCTGTCTCTAGTATAGCAAGAGAGATTATTTCTCCGCGCGGGATCCTCGGTGGGCGTTGATCAGGACCGTTCCTTTGCCGGCCGGCAGGTCCCGGAGAAGACCAGGCCTTTCTTGCCGTCAAGGCTTAAAGGGCTTCCTTCCCGGATGCGGGTGGTCCCGATCATGGCAAAGGGCCGGCCAGCTTCATCGACATCCACCGTGAGGTCAGCGCACGAAACGACCGCGGTAAGCCCGAATTTGAGCGCCAGGACCGACGCATGGGACGTGACCCCTCCGGCTGCCGTAATGATCCCCCTGATGACCGGCATCAGCGAGACATCTTTGGTGTCCGCGGTTCTGCGGATGAGGATCACGGGCAGGCCCGACTCGTGAGCCAGCCTTGCGGCCTGGTCAACCGAGGGGGCGAAGGATGCCACGCCGCTCAGCGCACCTCCGTTCACGCCGATGCCGCGGCCGATCACGCGGGATTCCATGCCGCAGCCCGCCGGGAACGCGGCGTCGGCCCCATCCCCCTCTTCCATGCTCCTGGACTGGAGCACGTACAGCATGGGGGCCTTGTCCCTGCCCCGCGTATAGGTCACCTCCACTTCCTGGGGCAGCCCGTCAAAGGCGGCTTCGATCGTTCGCGCGAGCTCCTGGTGCAGCCGGAAGAGCCCGGGATCGAGGTCTTCGAGGTTTTTTTGCCCGGCCGCTGCCTGCCTGCGCGACAGGGGGACGCCGGATTTCCTTCCCGACGCAAGGTCGTCGCCGCTGGCATTCTCCCGGACCTCTCCGAAGATCGCCTCCTCGTGCGTGGAGGGGTCCCTGGTGAAGAACACCGAGGCGCCGGAACCCTCCTGGTTGCCGGGGATCATTTCCATCAGCGTGACCGAGGTGCCCCATTCCTCAGACGTCCCCGTGGCGGCCCGGAACTGGCGAGCCCGGTCGCTCTGCCAAGAGGCATACACGGCATGCACGCAGCAACGCAGCTGTTCGTAGACGTCATCCGGCACCTGAAGGCCGAGCGAGCGGAGCCGTTCCTGATAGCGGCTTACGAGCGATCTTGCGTGCTCCGCGTCCGGGTGGACGTCGGCGCCCGAGCCGCGTCCGGGGCCCCCTGCGGCCTGCTCGAAGAATTCGATATCCAGCCCCAGGACCGCGGTCCCGTAATGCTCGATGAACCTCCGGTAGGAGTCCCAGCCCAGCGCCGGGTCGCCGGTCTCGTTGATGAACGCATGGGCAGTTCGCTCGTTCATGCCACAGTAGAGAATGGACGACAGTATGCCGGGCATCGAGAGGTACGAACCGCTCCGCACGGAAAGGAACAGCGGCCTGTCAATCCCGCCGAACACTCTGCCGGTTTGTGCCTCAATTGCCCGCACCCCCTCCCTCAGGACCTGATCGTCCGGGCCCTGCTCCCTGCCCGGAGGTCCGCTCCGGGTCTGCCCCGCGGGAAGGACCACGCCGGCAGGGACGGGGAGCCCCTTTTCCTTGAGCAGCACAAGGTTCTTCGCCTTTGCGCCCAGAACGGGACCGAGCCTCCATGCGTCCGCTATCCCCAGAGCATGGATGTCGTAAAAACCGGGCTCACGCGGCAGGGTCCCATCGCTATACCGGCTAACGAATATCCCATCAGGCAGCGTGCGGAAAATCGAGATGAGCGAAGCGAGCAGCCGGTCGGACTCGACGAGGCCGGGAATGCTGCTCAGGATGTCCCGCATGACCACATCGGCCGCCTTGCCGGCAAAATCCGGTGAAGACACATCCAAAACAAGGAGATGCTCAGGGAGGTCGTTCCTCGGAAGCCGTTCGATGACGTCCATGAGGGGGCCATGGAACATCCTGCTGAGCGAAGACACCATTCCCGCCAGCTCCTTTTGCCACAGCTTCAGCAGGTCTATAGTCTGCGTTGGATGAAGCCTGTCCTGCTCCAGCACGACAGAGAACTCGTCGATCCGGATGTTCCGCATGCCATACTGCCGGAGGGCCTGCCATGCCGCGGCAAGAGCAGCGAGCCATTGCCGGAGGTCGCCGCTGTTCGCCGTTGCTCCCTTTTCTTCCATCCGGGACAGAATAGCCTCGAGCAGGACGGGGACCTCTTCTCCTCGGCGCATCAGGCCGCAAAGCGCATCGAACTTCGGCTCGTGGTAGGTTCCCAGCACCGAGGGGATGCCGAAAGCGATATGCCTCTTGAAATACAGCGACTCCTGCGCCTCCGTCCGTTCCGGGGACAGGATGATGCCTTTGTACTCCTGAAGCGCCTCGACGACAGCCTGCAGGCCGGCGTTGACATCAACGACCGCGGTATCCCGGACCAGCAAAGCGTACTTCCGCGAGACCTCCTTGTACAGCTTGCTCAGGAGCTTTACCTTCCTGCGGGCCTCGCCGTCCCTGTCGTCTCCTTCGGGAAGAAGGCGGTCGATCGTTTCGTCGGTGAGCTCAAGGAGTTTTTCCAGGTGCAGCCCCCCTTCGTCCTCCACGCCGGAATCCCGGAAAAATCCTCTGATGACCGGGCTGTACCCCGCAATGAGCCCTGGCCTTGTTTGCGCGTAGATGTCAGGAGGCACGATGGTCTGCAGGAGCGTAGGATCGTTTTTGGCCCAGGACCGCAAAACGGCCTCGATCAGGCGCACGTTCTGGCTGCTGGCGTTCACGTGGACCTGTTTCCGGACAAAGTAGATCACCGGGTCGTTCCCCCGGGAGTCGATCTCCGTTGAATAGTCCCGGACCTTGCTCACCGCGCCCACATCATTGAAATACACGGGAAGCCGCGCGAGCAGCAGCTCGTTCAGGAGAAAGGGTCCCTCCATGGCCGGGGAGTTTAGAAAGGCCGATACCTGGCGCTGGAACAGCCGGTCATCGGGGATCAGGACGCCGCCAACCGACAGGTTCGCGATCACGTGGATCAGGACCCCCTCCAGCGCTCCGGTCCCCGAGCCAAGAAGGTCCATGAATTTCATCAGGAGATCGAGGTGCCGGGGGTCGACGATCTCGGCCCACGAGTCCGGTGAGAGCCCCTGCACGCGGGCTGCGGGAATGGTAATGCGCTTCACCGCGTCGGCATACGCGGCGATGAGCGGGTCCTGGCCGGATTGCAGGACCAGTCGGGCGATGCGGCCGTTCAGCAGGATCCGCTCCATGGCGCCTGACCCGCTCTCACTGATCCCGCGCACAAGAATGATGCATTCGCCGGCCAGGCCCAGGCCGAGCATCCTGTCCATGATCCGGGGCAGGGAAAAGCCGATCGATTCGAGCATGGCGCCGGACAGCCGGGCAGCAGAAGCCAGGTAGGCGGCGATGACCTGCAACACCGGGCCGGCCGATGCGGGGGTGAGGTCCTTTTCCGCAATGTCGAACAGGAGCTCGACTGCCTTCCGGTCATCCAGCACATCGAAATCGAGGCCAACGAGCACCGCGAGCGCCCGGGCCAGATCATCCCCCTTGAGCAGCCGTTCGGCTTCATCAAGCTCACGTTCCATCCGCCTCCGTCCCGCTTCCCCGAAGCGGGACAGCAGCATAACGTCTTCGCCGGGGATGAGGCCGGCAAGCGGTTCCAGTGCCCTGCTGTCGAGGAACGGGACCGAGGCGATTCTCCCCTGGATGGACCTGATCAGAACGAGCGCCGCTTCCCGTATACCGAGGCCCGGAAATCGATCAAGGAGCCGCCGCAGGGACGTAGCGGAGCGGCGTGCCTGCGGGGCAAGGTCGAGTGAAGACCGTGACAGGGCCTGCACCCAGACCAAGGCCAGGGGCTGGAGTGTCGCATACGCCCCCTTGTCCAAGCCCAGCAGGTCCAGGAGGTCGATATAATTGGATACCGGCTTGCTTCTGTCTGCGCCGGCCGTGCGTTCTGCGGCCAGGAGCATGAACCGGACCAGGACGCCGAAGGCCCTTTCAAAACCCGCTGGTTCGCTCCAGGAAAGGTCCCGCGCGAATACGGCCAGATCTTCGGAGAACGCAGCCCAGTCCTTCTTGGTGGAAAGTATCCGGGAAACGATATCCTCCGCCTTCCAGAGCAGCCCCGGCTTGTCCTTCACCGGCGACGTCAGCCGCGTGAGGTCCATACCGGCCAGATCTTCCGAGAGTTCGACAGCCGACAAATAGAGCCCGCCATTGTTCTCCTTTTTCAGCAGAAACGTTCCGACATGTCTTCCGGACCGGACAATGTCGATCTGGAGGTCCCGCGTTGCGGCAATGCGCCTGCTGTCCGCGCTGAACGAAAAGACGCCGCTTCTCAGCACAGACCGTGACAATTCGGCCCCGCTTTGGTTCAACACAGCCTCATACTCTCCTTGGGGCATCGCAAGGATCGTGCCCTGAAACGACGTTTCGTTCCCGTCGTCGGTCATGCAGAAATCCTTTGCCACCAGCGACCCAATATTCCCTTTGTACGCGGTTGCGATCGTCCCGACGAGATAGTCAAGACGACAAGCAGCATTCTGTGCTCTTACGGTTTGGACCATAAATATTCCGCTCCCCCGTTGCCCGCTCTGTCACGGGGCATACAATTGCTTTCCCTGCTTCAAGGATAGCACCGGCTCAATGGCATGGCCGCGGGCAATGGATGGAGTTCGGAATAAAGGATGAGAAACGGGCGAGTTACCGTGTTCGTCTACAAATGCCGCATGCAATGAAAAGGAAGAAACAGGCATGGCCGGGCACTTCCTTTCCGGCAGTCTGAAAAGAATTACGTAAGATGCTATCATTACACTACGAGACGTCGTTTTTCGCGGACTTGGCCGACTATTGATCACAACGCCAACGGGTATCGAATAGAGGAGGAATGATATGATCACGGTTGTTAAGCCAGAACTGAAGTACCGGTCCGGAGTCGCAGGCTTCCTGTTCTTGGCAGTGTTTGCGTTCGCTGCCTTCCCGTACCCTGCGAATGCCGAGGATCTGCCAGTGTTCCGTCAAGGCATGTGGGAATTTCAGCGTACAGCCGGTCAGCAAAAGATGGTAAACAAGAAATGCACAAGCCCGACCGAGGATATGAAACAGCAAAACGCCATGCTGGCAAACATGGGCTGCCGCGTCTCTCCCCTGACGAAAAAGGGCAATGCGTACACCTTTACCGCAGAGTGCGCGGCCGAGGGCTCGGCGGGCGGCCAGGTGAACAGCCATACCACGACGGTTGTCACGGTTGAAAGCGACAGCGCCTACACGGTGCAGGTGGACGGAACGATCAATGACCGGCCCACGAAGGAGCTGCTCGCCGCTCGGCGCATCGGCGACTGCAAGCGGTAGCCGGGGACAAATTTTGAGCCCAGGTTCAAGGTGTGCTGTATTCAGACCTGCGGGGGGGGACCGCAGCGCTGGCTCCCGCACAGAGTGCTCCGCGTTCCAGCCGTCTCACTGATTCGAAGGAAAAAAAATGGTTACATTTGCAGGCGTATCTGCGCCAACCTCGCCTCCTCCCGGACAGGACAGCGGCAAGGGGCAGAAGCGGCAGCACATGCAGCACATGATGAGGCAACCGTCATGAGGACGCCTTCTTTTGCATTGAAAATTGCTTCCCGGCATGGCATAATCGCGAAAAAATACGGCAGACAAACAGTCGTTAAGGAGCTTCTCCATGCTTTTTCAAGCGTCGCTCGGCCTCCTGGTATTCACCGGGATCGCATGGCTCGTGAGCGAGAACAGAAAGAAAGTCAAATACGTAACCGCACTGACGGGCGTCGCCCTACAGCTCGGCATCGCGGCTATTCTTCTCTATTTTCCATTCTTCAAAAGGCTCTTCCTGCTCCTGAACAATGTCGTGCTCTCCCTCGAAGCGGCGACCAGGGCGGGAACGTCCTTCGTGTTCGGCTACATCGGCGGCGGGACGCCCCCGTTCCTGCTCCAGGACCCGGGGGCAAGCTTCATCCTCGCGTTCCAGGCGCTCCCGCTCGTGCTCGTGATCGGCGCGCTCTCGGCCCTGCTGTTCTACTGGCGGATCCTGCCGCACATCGTGCGCGGCTTCTCACTCGCTCTGCAGAAGACCATGAACATCGGTGGCGCGCTCGGCCTCGGCTCGTCCACCACGATCTTCCTCGGCATGGTCGAGGCGCCGCTCGTGATCAAGCCCTATCTCAAGGATATGACGCGGAGCGAGCTCTTCTCGCTCATGACCGTTGGCATGGCATGCATCGCCGGCACGGTGATGATCCTGTACGCCACGTTCCTGAACGGAGTGATCCCCGATCCGCTCGGCCATATCCTGACGGCCTCGTTCATCCACGTTGCCGCCGCGATCACGATTGCGCGGATCATGGTGCCCGAGACCGGGGAGGAGACATCCGGGAGCTTCGCACCGCCCCGCGCCGCGACGAGCTCCATGGACGCCGTTGTTAAGGGGACAATGGACGGTCTGCATCTGCTCCTGAACATCGTCGCCATGCTCGTGGTCATGGTCGCGCTGGTGCACCTGGCGAACCTGCTGATCGGCATCCTTCCCGATGCCGGCGGCAAGCCGCTCACGCTCCAGCGCATCCTCGGGTTCATCATGGCGCCGGTTGTCTGGCTTTTCGGCATACCCTGGGCGGAGGCGCAGACCGCGGGGCAGCTCATGGGTACGAAGACGATCCTGAACGAACTGCTCGCCTTCCTCGAAATGGCGAAGCTTCCGGCCGGCGCGCTCGACCCGCGGACCAAGCTGATCATGACCTACGCGCTCGCGAGCTTTGCCAACTTCGGCAGCCTCGGCATCCTGATCGGCGGGCTCGGCAGCCTTGCGCCTGAACGGCGGGACGAGGTCGTCGGCCTCGGCATGAAGGCGCTCCTGGCCGGCACGCTGGCCACCTGCATGACCGGAGCAGTTATCGGGATTTTCACCTAACGTCAATCTGAAAGGCCAGAACCACGAAGGCGTATAGAGTGTGAAGACAGGCGGTTTTATGGATTGCTGCCTCGAATTCCATCATTTCCGCCTGAGTGATGATGGACTGGAGACACAAATTTATATTGAAAGACGCCATGAAGGAGCGCGACGGTGGCATGAAAGTATCATGGGAATTTTCGGTGTTCGTCTATGCAAAGGTGTCTTTCACGCTCTTCGATGATATCCGCATCCAATAACACCAGGGTTTTTCTTTACGGAAAGGGCCCTACTTTTTTGATCGATATGCTTCCCCGTCCCAATCTGGTATAATCCAACCATGCGCCTGTTCAAATACCGCGGAAGGTTCTTTCAGGGCGTCGGCCTCTTTCTCCGGGTTCTCCTGAGCTACAAGCTCCTGGGGCTCCGGAACGTCGCCGCCACGCCGGAGACCAGGAAATCTCGCCTTAAAGCGCTCCATGCCGCGAACGCCCGCATGATCCGCGAGCACATGATCGAAATGCGCGGCGTCCTGATCAAGATCGGCCAGTTCCTGTCCTCCCGCGTGGACATCCTGCCCGAGGAATACACCGATGAGCTGTCAAAGCTCCAGGACCAGGTGCCGCCCACGCCCTTCCCCGAGATCGCGAAGCGGGTGGCCGAGGAGCTCGGTCCCCTGGAGGAGGTCTTCTCGTCCTTCAACCAGGAGCCCATTGCGTCTGCCTCGCTCGGCCAGGTCCACCGGGCCTGCCTCAAGGACGGGGAATGCATCGTCGTGAAGGTCCAGTACCCCGGCATCGAAGAGGTGATCGCCGCAGACATCAGGACGCTCAGGTTCGTGGTCAGGATCCTCCGGCTCCTCTATCGCCAGATCAACCTCGACGTGATCTACTCCGAGTTCTCCCGCATCGTAGCGGAAGAGCTCGACTACATCCAGGAAGCGAAGAACGCCGAGACCTTCGCCCGGAACTTCGCGGACAACGACCGGATCAAGATCCCCATCGTGTACTGGCCGTTCACGACGTCGAAGGTGCTGACGCTGGAGTACCTCGCGGGGACCAAGATCACCGATTTCGACGCCATCGACCGGGAGGGGATCGACCGCAGGGAGGTCGCGCGCGTCCTCGCCGAGGCCTATGCCCAGATGTTCTTCCAGGACGGCCTGTTCCACGGCGACCCGCATCCGGGCAACATCTTTGTCCGGCCGGGGCCTGAGGTCATCCTCGTTGACTTCGGCATGGTGGACCGCATCTCCTTGCCGAAGAAGGAGGGTCTGCGCAGCGCCTTTACGGCCATCGTGGACCGCAATGCGCTGAGCCTCGTGCGTGCGCTCGTGGACATGGGGTTCATCCCGCTCACCCGCGACATCCAGCCCCTGGTCCAGTTCGTGGACCGGATCCTCCAGAAGTATCGCGACATCTCGCCCTCCGAGTTCAAGGCCATGGACATCGAGGAGATCGGGAAGGACATCATGGAAGCGCTGCAGATCAGCCCGTCGATCCAGATCCCGAACGACTTCATTCTCTTCGGCAGGGTGATCGGCATGCTGAACGGCCTCGCGTCCCGGCTCGACTCCGAAACCAACCTCATCGAGATCGCCGCTCCCTACGCGAAGCGCTTCATCAAAGCCGGCGAGTTCACGATGGAAGGCGTGCTCAAGCAGGCGGGCATATCCGCCCGGTCGGCCCTGAAACTGCCCGAACTCTTGAACGATTTTCTTGTGACCACGGGCCGGGGCGAGCTGCGCGTGGAGATCGCGTCCCGGGATATCGTGCGCATGCTCCAGCATATACACAATATCGGCCGCGGGTTCATCCTCTCGATCTTCTCCGCCGGGTCGGCAGCGGCTGGCGTTGTCTTCCGCATCAACGGGTTCGACAGGGATGCCCTGTGGTGCGCGGTCGCGGCCGGTGCCCTGCTGGCAGGGGCCGTCTATTTCATGAGAAGATCCCGGAAGGAGTTCGAATGACGCACGCCGGTAACCATCTCTCAACTCCCGTTGCTTTTAAGCTGAAGTGACTGCACTCAGCCTGGTCTCATCCTTCCTGCACTCCCTCAATCATTTCGGGGACAGAAAGCGGGCTTGGACCCTGGCGGTGCCGCTCTCCTGTTCCTCTGGGTACTTCGCATCCTGGCGAAGAAGCCCCAGGATCGCGGCTAGGCCGGAGTTCCCCGTTCTCTTCCAATCGCTTCCTCTCGCCGCCCTCTCTATTTTATTTTACGTCGTCAGTGAGCCAGGCGCCGCGCCATGCGTCAACGGAGATGCCTTCGGCACACCCGGGTTCCGATTCTCCAATTGACAGGCACGGACATCCTGCTATACAATGCACCATCTTTTTCACGAAAGGGGCTTTTCCCGTGCCGGACATCCACAGCGAACGCATTCTGATCCTCGACTTCGGCTCTCAGTATACCCAGCTCATCGCGCGTCGGGTGCGCGAGGCAAAGGTGTATTGCGAGATATTCCCGTATAACGCCGGGATCGAAAAGGTGAAGGCCTTCCGGCCGAAGGGGCTGATCCTGTCCGGCGGGCCGTCGAGCGTGTATGACGCGGGGGCTCCGCTGATCGACAAGGCACACCTCGAGATCGGCGTACCGGTGCTCGGCATCTGTTACGGCATGCAGCTTCTGACGCACGTGCTTGGCGGTCAGGTGGCCAAATCGACCAAGCGCGAATACGGCAGGGCGGAGCTCTCCATCCATAAGAACGAAGGGATCTTCAGCGGGATCGGGGAGGGAGGCAAGGCCTCGGTCTGGATGAGCCACGGTGACCGGATCGAAAAGATGCCGGAGTGCTTCACCGCCATCGCGCACACGGGCAATTCGCCCACGGCTGCTATGGCCGACGAGAAGCGGAAGTTCTACGGCGTCCAGTTCCATCCCGAGGTCGTACACACGCCGCAGGGCGTCGAGATCCTCAGGAACTTCGTTTACACGATCTGCGGATGCAAGCCCTCCTGGACCATGGCGTCCTTCGTCGACTATTCCGTGGGGGAGATCCGGAAGGCCGTCGGCAACAAACAGGCGGTCTGCGGGCTCTCGGGCGGCGTGGACTCCTCGGTGGCCGCCGTGCTCGTGCACAAGGCAATCGGCAGACAGCTTACCTGCATCTTCGTGAACAACGGCGTGCTCCGGAAGGACGAGGCCGGGAAAGTGCAGCATTCCTTCAAGGACATGGGCCTGAACCTGAAATATGTGGACGCCTCGCAGGAGTTCCTGGCTAAGCTTGCAGGCGTCGAGGACCCGGAGAAGAAGCGGAAGATCATCGGCAACACCTTCATCGACGTCTTCGAGCGGGAGGCCCATGCCGTGGGCGGAGCCGAGTTCCTGGTCCAGGGCACGCTCTATCCCGACGTGATCGAGAGCGTTTCGTTCAAGGGCCCGTCGGCGGTGATCAAGTCCCACCACAACGTGGGCGGCCTGCCGGAGAAGATGAAACTGAAACTGGTCGAACCGCTGCGGGAGCTGTTCAAGGACGAGGTGCGGGCCATCGGCCGCGAGATGAAGATGCCCGACGACATCATCGACCGCCAGCCCTTCCCGGGGCCTGGCCTGGCCATCCGCATCCTGGGCGAGGTGACCGATCCCCGTCTCAGGATCCTGCGCGAGGCCGACGCCATCGTGATCGAGGAGATCAAGAAGGCGGGTCTCTACAAGCAGATCTGGCAGTCCTTCGCCGTGCTGCTCCCGATCAAGACCGTGGGCGTGATGGGCGACGAGCGGACCTACGAGAACGTCGTCGCGATCCGCGCGGTCACGAGCCAGGACGGCATGACGGCGGACTGGGCGAAGATCCCCTATGAGCTCCTGGGCATCATGTCCAATCGCATCATCAATGAGGTAAAAGGCGTGAACCGGGTCTGCTTCGATATCTCCTCCAAGCCGCCGAGCACCATCGAGTGGGAGTAGGCGGGCTTTGCCGGGCGGGACTTCAATAGAACCCGCGATGGACCGCGGGCAGCGAAACGAAAAGAATCCGGAGAGAGGATATGAGGGACCATCTCCGTTTTTTCGATGACGAGAGCCCGCTCCGGTCCCTGCTGTACAATAATTAAAATGATCAGAAAGGTCCCATGGGAGTTCTGGACAGCATAGGCAACACGCCGCTCGTGAAGCTCGAGTCGCTCAGCCCCAACCCCAGCGTTCAGGTCTTCGCGAAACTGGAGGGGAACAATCCGGGCGGCTCGGTCAA